>NZ_JBSFXE010000013.1:0-53871 GCF_053595195.1 Kitasatospora sp. NPDC002522 | reverse complement strand
CGGCGGAGGCGGGGGGTGATCTGACGGGTCGTCGGCGGGCCGAGGGGGAGGGCGGTCTGCCGGAGGCGGGTGGCGGGCTGGCGGGGCGTCGGGGTGCGTTGCGTGGGGCGGTGGAGGCGTTGGAGCTTGGGCGGGGGCTGGTGTTGCACGCGTCTACGGCGACCACTGATGTGCCCGACCAGTTGCTTGCGGCCGGGCATCCGGATCTCGCTGCCGCGTGGCAGGCCGGCCCGCCGTCGGGGGCTGTCGGGGTGGCCACGGGGCTGGCCTCGCTGGAGCCCGGGAACCTGCTCGCCGCGTTGCCGGACGGCGCCGTCGTGCCGATGCCGGACGACCTGCGGCGTCGTGCGCTGACCGCGCTGGCCGGGGCGCCCGCCGGGCCGGGGGCGGCGACGCCGCCGCCGGTCGAGGAGATCGCGGTCGCGCTGCGGGCCGCCGGGGCGCACGCGCTGGTGTACCTGCTGCCGCCCGGTGCCGGTCGCACCGGGGAGGCGGTGCTGGTGACCGCCGACGGCCGGGTCGAGCTGCAGCCGCTGACGCTGGTCCGGGCGGGGGCGCTCACCGCGCTCGGCGCGTACCGCGACGCCCACCGGGCCCGGCAGGCCACCCTCACGCTGCCCGGCCGGCACCCGGAGCGCCGCGCCGCCCGCCACCGCTGGCGTGCGGCCCTCGCCGAACTCTGCGACTGGGCGGGCATCGCGGTCCTGCGGCCGCTGCTTCGCCACCCCGCGCTGCGCACGGACGGGCCGCCGCCCCGGCTGGTGCTGGTCCCGTTCGGCGAGTTCGGGCGGGTGCCCTGGCACGCCGGGCTGCTGAGCAGCGGACTGCGCGACGGCAGCCGTCCGGTGCGGGCCGCGGAGCGGGCGGTGCTCTCGTACGCCGCCTCGGCCCGGCAGTTCTGCCAGACCGCCGCCCGGGAGCGCCTGCCGCTCGACCTGCGCCCGGTGATCGTCGGCGACCCGGCCCGCAACCTGCCCGGCGCCGAGATCGAGGCCGAGTACCTGTACGCCGACCACTACCCGCACGGCACCCTGCTCGGCTACGTGCTGGGCGCGGAGGGTCCCGGCACGCCCGCCGAGGTGCTGGCCGCGCTGCCCGCCCGGGGCCGGCCCGGCGCCTCCGTGCTGCACCTCGCCTGCCACGCCCGCCCGCTCGGCCGTTCCCCGCTCGAGGCGCACCTCGAACTCGCCCCCGCCGGCGGGCCGGACAGCGGTCGCCTCCCGGTCGCCGACATCCTCCGCCAGGCGCAGGGCCGCCCGCCCTCCGCGCCGGGCGGCCTGGTCGTCCTCGACGCCTGCGTCAGCGACCACAGCGACGACGACCTGGACGAGGCGCTCACCCTCTCCACCGCCTTCCTCGCCGCCGGCGCCACCGGCGTCATCGGCTCCCGCTGGGAGGTCCAGGACGACCAGGTCGGCCTGCTGATGTACGTCCTGCACGGCCGCCTGCGCCGGGGCGAGCCGCCCGCCGAAGCCCTCCGCGCCACCCAGCTCTGGGCCCTCGACCCCGACCGCCGCCTCCCCGACGGCACCCCCGACGAACTCGCCGACGCCGCGGACGGCCTGGACGCCCTCGAAGCCTGGGCCGCGTTCGGCTACCAGGGCAGCTGACCCGCCCCCGCTCTCCCACAAGTCCCGAAAGGACGTCAGATGGACGCCACCGGCCTCGCCGCCGTGATCGCCGCCGTGGTCGGCGTGCTCGGCACCCTCGCCTCCGCCGTGCTGACCCAGCGCCGCGGCGACGCCGCCCGCCGCGAGGAGCGCGAACTCACCGAGCGGATCCGCCGGGCGGACCGCGACGAGCTGCGGCGCAGCACCGACCGCACCGACCTGCGGGCCTGCTACGTCGCCCTCAACACCGCCGCCCGCCAGTACCTCACCGCGCTCAACGACCACGCCCACGCGCTGCGCCGCCAGCAGCCGAGCACCGCCGCCGAGCTCGCCGCGGTGGAGGCCGCCCGCGCCGAGTACCGGCAGCGCTACGCCGAGGCGCAGATGACCGTCCCGGACGCCGTCCTCGCCGAGGCCTCCCGCGCCAACCACCGGCTCGGCGTGCTGTACGGCACCCTGGTACGGATCGCGCACGGCACCGCCCGGCCCGGCGACGACCTGACGGCCTACCCCGCCGCCGTCGACGCCGCCTGGGACGGCCTCGCCGTGCTGCGCCACACCATGCGCACCGACCTCGGCATCACCGACTCCGCCGTCCCGGTCGACGACTGAGCTCCGCCCGGCGGCGACCGGACGGCCACGATTGTGCGGGCCGCACGGGGCGACGCATGCTGGAAGGACCAACCCGTCTCCGAGGAGCACGCCATGGAGCACCGGGCAGTCAAAGGCGTGGTCGCGGGCATCGACGGCTCCGCGCCCGCCGCCGCGGCGGCCGAGTGGGCCGCCCGCGAGGCCGAGCGGCGCAGCGGCGCCCTGCACCTGGTGCACGCCGTCAACACCGGCACCGTCACCCTCTCGCCGCGCACCGGAACCACCGTCACCGACCTGATCCTGCGGGAGGCGGCGCAGCTGCTCGACACCGAGCAGACCGCACTCGAGGCCGCCCACCCCACGCTGCGGATCACCGGTGACGTGGTGCCCAGGGACGCCGCCGAAGCGGTGCTCACCGCCGCCGAGCACGCCGAACTCGCGGTGGTCGGCACCCGCGGCCACGGCGGCTTCACCTCGCTGCTGCTCGGCTCGGTCAGCCTGCGGGTCGCCGCGCACGCCGCCTGCCCGGTGGTGGTGGTCCGTGGCACCGGCCACCCGGAGGGGCCGGTGCTGGTCGCGGTCCGCGACGAACGCGACGCCGCGGCGCTGCGCTTCGGCTGCGAGCTCGCCGCCCGCCGCGGCCTGCCGGTGCGCGCCCTGCACACCTGGTCCCCGGTGGTCGCCGACGTCGGCCGGATGGCGCCGATGGTCGACGAACTCGGCGAGGAGGCCAGGCTCCACGAGCAGCTGCTGCGCCGTACCTGCGACCCGGTCCGCGAGGACTACCCCGAGGTCGTCGTCGACAGCCACCAGCTGACCGGCGGCACCGCCGCCACCGTGGTCGAGGAGTCCCGCACCGCCTCCCTGGTGGTGCTCTCGCGGCACGACCCGGCCCCGCGCTTCGGCCTGCGCATGGGCACCGCCGTCCACGCCGTGCTGCACCACGCCCACTGCCCGGTCGCGGTGGTCCCGGTCTGACGGTGGGTCAGCAGCCCGCCAGGAACAGCAGGTTGACGGTCAGTCGGCGGCGTGGGTCAACGCGGTCCTGCACTACGTGATGCCGTCGGCGATGCTCGCCGACTGGCTGGTCGACCCGCCGCGCACCCCCCTGCCGCGTAGCGCCCCCGCGTACTGGCTGGTCTTCCCGCTGGTCTACCTGGCCTACGGCCTGGCCCGCGGCGCCGCCGTCGACTGGTACCCGTACCCGTTCATGGACCCCAGGCTGACGGGAGGTTACGGGCGGATCGCCGGGGCGTGCACGGTGGTCGCCGCGGTCTTCGTCGGGCTGGCCTGGCTGCTGTGGAAGGTGGGCAACCACCTCTCCGGGCGCAGGGCAGCCGACCGCGGCGTGCATACTTGAGCGCACGTTTTCGGCCGCGCCGAGCCGTCGGCCGGCTCGCCACCCGCGGGCCGCTGAGGGAAGACACACGGGGACCACGGGGCCATGGGGCTGACCAGTACGACGCTGCTGCTGTTCACGATCGAGATCGCACTGGTCGTGCTGGGCGCGACCGTCTGGTGGTGGCCCGCGGTCGCCAAGGCGCACTGGCGGGCGGTGCTCGGCCGGATCGGCATGCTGCTCGGCAGCCAGCTCGCGCTGCTCGCCGTGATCGGCCTGGTCGTCAACAACTACTTCACCTTCTACAGCAGTTGGAACGACCTGCTGGGCACCGGCGGCGACGCCGCGGTCTCGGTCCGGGGCGCCGCGCCCGCCGCCGCGCCGCTGCCCCCGGTCGGCGCGAGCGCCGCCCCCTCGCCGAGCGCGAGCCCGGAGCCCAGCAACGTGCCGGTGCTGCCGGCCCAGGAACTCGGCAAGGAGCCCGTCGACACCGGCGGCCGCGGCGGCCGCGACCCGCGGACCGTCGGCGAGATCCGCAGCGTCCGGATCCCCGGCGCCCGCACCGGGCTCAGCACCGACGGCTACGTCTACCTGCCGCCGCAGTACTTCCAGCCCGGCAACGAGCAGCGCAGGTTCCCCGCGCTGATCGCGATGACCGGCTTCCCCGGCGACGCCAAGAACCTGATCACCCGGCTCAACTACCCCGGCGTCGCGCTGCAGGAGATCCAGGCCGGCCGGATGCAGCCCACCGTCATCGTGCTGATGCGGCCCTCGCCCGCGATGCCCGCCGACCCCGAGTGCGAGGACGTCCCCGACGGCCCGCAGTCCGACACCTACTTCACCAGGGACGTCCCGCGCGCCGTCGCCGCCACCTACCGGGTCGGCACCGGGCCCGGCGCGTGGGGCCTGATAGGCAACTCCACCGGCGGCTACTGCGCCGCCAAGCTCGCCATGCGCCACCCCGACGTGTTCGCCGGCGGCGTCTCCATGTCCGGCTACCTGCGCGCCGCCGAGGACGTCACCACCGGCGACCTGTTCAAGGGCAGCCAGCAGCGCCGCAACGAGGCCGACCTGCTGTGGCGCCTGCAGAACCTGCCGATGCCGCCCACCGCGATCATGCTCAGCGGCGCCGAGAAGGGCGACGGCGACTTCCGCAAGGACGCCGACGCCTTCACCGCCGCCGCCAAGCCCCCGCTCACCACCGGCACCGCCTCCGTCCCCGAGGGCGGCCACAACTTCACCACCTGGATCCGCCTGCTCCCCGCGGCCTTCCAGTTCCTGTCGCCGCACCTGAAGGCCTGACGGCCGGTCAGCTCCGGGCGCGGGCCCGGCCGGCGGGTCTGGACGGGATCACGGTGAGGTGGGGCTGACCCCGGCGACCGACGTGACGGTGCGGACGGTGGCCTGGACGCCGGCCCTGACGGTGGCGAGTTCGGTGGTGTGCTGGTCGATCGCGGCCTGCTGGAGGCGCTGCTCGGCGTGCAGCCAGGTCGGCACCAGGCCGGTGCGGCGCTTGCAGGCCAGGTCGGCGCGGGCGGTGGCGAGTTCGTCGGCGGTGGGCTCCGGCGTGTTCCACCGCTTGTCGCCCGCGGCGGCCATCGGGTCGGGATAGTTCCGGCCGCCCTCGGCCATGCAGGCCGACCAGGCGGTGAAGCCGGCCCGGACCTGCGGGTCGGTGAGCGACTGGTCGAAGCTCTCGGCGTCGATCCGGTCGGGCAGCTCCGGCGGGCCGTAGTAGCCGCCGCCGTCGGTGAGTTGCCGCTTGGCGTCGCCCTCGCAGCCGCCCGCGGGGACGTCGGCGCCGCCGAAGCTGCGCACCGAGCCCTCGGCGACGTGCTGCTCGTCGGCGGAGCGGGTCGGCTTGCCGCCGGCCTTGGCCTGGGCGGCCCAGGCGGGCGGGGCGGTGGTGGCCCGGCCGCTGATGTAGTAGCCCTTGTAGTGGTAGCCGCTGGCGGCGTACCCGTCCGCGTCGGCGCCGTACCGGCCGACCATCGGGTCGAAGTCGCGGACGTCGTCCGAGGGCCCGGCCAGGCCGGTGAAGCCGTGCGCGGCCATGCAGCGGTTGTAGAGCACCACGTAGGCCACCCCCTCGATCTTCAGCTGGCCGGGGGTGAACTCGTACGCCGTGATCGGCAGGGTCTCCCCGGCGGCCAGGGTCCCGGTGGCGGGGCCGACCGACGGCGCCCGGTCGGCCGGGACCGGCCCGGGGGCGGGTGCGCACGCCGCCAGCACGCACGCGGCGGCCAGCGACAGGAAGACGGTCGGCTTCCTCACGGTTCGTCACATCCCTTCCAAGACGGGGTGGGCCGGTCCGGCCGGGCCGCCTGCGGGGCGACCCGGCCGGACCGTTCGACTGCCGGTACCGCGCAGCCGTCAGCTCCAGACGATGGACTCCTGGAGGTTCTTGCTGTTGCCACCCAGGTTGTTGGAGGTGTTCGCACCCACCCAGGTGTTGTGGCCGCTCGCGCCGTAGATCCACGCACCGTGCACGGTGTTGTGGTTGTAGTCGGAGCCGCCGTTGTGCCAGACGCCCTGGTACTGGCCGTTGCCGGCGGTGATGAAGGTGAAGGCGCCCAGGTTCGGGACGTCGGCACCCCAGAAGCCGATGTTCGAGCCGCCGTAGTTGGAGTTGTAGTAGAGGCACAGGTCGCCGGCGACGCTCTGGCTGGTGTCGCAGGCCTCGGCGATGCCCGAGCCCCACGAGGTGGCGCTGGCCGGGGCGGCCAGTGCGAAGGCGGAGCCGAGGAGTCCGGCGGTGGCGGCGAGGACGGCCGCCTTCTTCATGACGCGCATGGTGTGTGCTCGCTTTCCAGGTTGAGTGGCACCGGCTCGTACGGCCGGCCCACGAAACGAAGGAGCGTACGAACTGCCTTGCAAACGGAACGGGTTGAGCGTCTTTCCGACCGGGCCCGCGGTGCTCGGTACAGAGACAGCAAAGTCCCCGGAGGTCTGGACCGGCCAGTGATTCGATGACGTTCGAATGCCGTAGGCGCCGAACCGTTCCCCCCACCCGGAAGAGGCAATCGCGTGCTCCGGATCGACCTGGACCTCAGAGCCCTGGCGAACACCAGATTCGCCATCTCACCCCTGCACACCACCGCCGACAGCCTCTGGCTGATCCACCGGACCGCCCGGCCGTCCCCGCGGGGCTGGGGGCCGCTGGTGCGCCAGTCGATCCGCGAACGCGGGCTGACCGTGCTCCACTCGCTGTACACGGGGGCCTGGCGCTACATCCCGGACTTCCTACAGCCCGTGCCGCACAGCCACGACGAGGTGGTGGAACGGGAGTTGCACGAGGTGGCGACCGCCGACCCGAGCCGGATCGCCGCCGAGCTGAGCCTGATGCTCACCGGCAGCACCCGCCTGAAACTGGCCGGCGGCACCCCCCAGCGGCCGCTGCTCAACGCCATCGAACGGGGCGAACAGGCCTTCGCCGAGCGGGTCGCGGCCGAACTCCACCAGCTGTGGGAGACCGCCGTCGCCCCGCGCTGGCCGGCGCTGCGCTCGCGGCTGGAGAACGACATCGCGCACCGCGCCCACACGATCAGCCGGTACGGCCTGGGGAGCGCGCTCGGGTCGCTCGACCCGCGGATCGCCTGGAACGGCGACCACCTGCTGGTCACCGTCGACTTCTGCTCCGAGATCCGGGTCGTGGAGTCACTGGTGCTGATGCCGGCGGTGTTCGGGTCCTGGGTGCACGCGCTGCTCGACCCGTTTCCCGACCGCACCGACCGGCGCGCGCCGATCCTGGACTACCCGGCGCTGCCGCTGCTCGGCGTCGGCGGGCCGCCCGCGTCCCCGGCGGGCGAGCTGATCGGCGACACCCGGGCCCGGCTGCTCGCCGACCTGGTCGCCCCGCGGACCACCGCCGAGCTGGCGGAGCGTCACCGGCTCGCGGCCAGCACGGTCTCGTACCACCTGGGCGTCCTGCTCCGCTCGGGCCTGCTGGTCAGGACGCGGCAGGAGCACCGGGTGCTCTACCGGCAGTCGCCCCGGGCCCGCGAGGTGGTCTGAGCCGGGCACGGCGTCAGGCCGGGGTGAGGGTGCCGGTGTGCAGTTCGCCGACCCGGCCGGTCTCGCCCTCCCAGGTCCAGAAGACCTTCACGGTGAGGGCGCCCAGGTCCATGACGTGGCTGACCGTGATGCCGCTGCGCTCGGTCCAGGAGACGAACCAGATGCCCGGGGCGACGGCGGCGACGTGCAGCGGGACGTCCTCGTACTGGCCGGCCGACTCGCCCAGGCCCTCCCAGCGCAGCCGACTGCCGTCCGCGGAGTAGGAGTTGCGGAAGGAGGCGCCGTTGTCGACCTCGAAGAGGTAGGTGCGGCCGGCGAAACCGGGCAGGGGGGCGGTCATGGCGGGGCGGTCCTTTGGCGGCAGACGGTCGACGGGCGCGGCCGGGGTGGCCGCGCCCGTCAAACCTAGCGGACGGCGGGGCCGGCCGCGCTCCTACGCGACCTGACCCGTCGTCACCCTCCGAGCCGGTCGGACCGCGCGCCCGGTCAGGCCCCGCCCAGGGTCTCCACCAGCGCCGCCAGGAACTCCTTCGGGCGCTCCAGGTGCACGCTGTGCCCGGCGCCCTCGACCACCACCTCGCGCACGGTCCCGCCCGCGGCGGCGTACCGGTCCAGTGCGGCGCGGGTCTGCGCCACCATCGGCTGGGCCGGGCAGACGTCCGCGCCGGGCCAGCCCGGGACGACGCCGAGGGCGCCCAGGTGGGCCAGGTCGAAGAGCGAGGTGTCGGAGACGATGACGTCCGCCGAGCCGCGGACCCACAGGACCGGCGGCTTCGGCTCGACCAGCTCCAGGTCGTCGATCCGGAAGTGGGTCGGCGCCATCGAGTTGAGCACGCCTCGCCCGCCGGGCGCGAAGCCCGGCCAGGCGTCGCTCGGACGGATGTCGCCCGGGTAGTGGTCGTCGCCGACCCGGGTGGTCAGCATCGCGGCCACGTAGCGGTCCGGCTCGGCCAACGGCTCGCTGACGTAGGCGGAGTCCAGCACCGAGCGCGGTGCGAAGGGCGACTCGGCGCCCGACTCGCCCGCGCGCAGCAGCCGGACGAACTCGGTGGCCGCGCCGCCCGCGCCGGAGCCCGCGCCGTCGGGCGAGTTGAGCCGCCCGTCCACCCCGTGCGTGCCGCCGAAGCCGTACGGGGAGACCGGGTTGACCAGGGTGACCGAGCGGACCAGCGCCGGGTGGTCGCGCAGCAGTTGCAGCACCACGCCGCCGCCCATGCTCCAGCCGACCAGGTGCACCGGGCCGAGCTCCAGCGCCCGGACGAAGGACAGCAGGTCCTCGCTGTGGTCGCGCAGGCCCTGGGTGGCGTCCACCGGCAGCGGTTCGGTGCCGCCGAAGCCGCGCAGGTCCGGTGCCAGCGGGCGGTAGCGGGCGGGGAGTTCGGCCATGGTGGGGTGCCAGAAGGCGCTGGAGGAGACGTTGCCGTGCACCAGCACCACCGGTTCCCCGGTGCGGCCCTCGATCTCGGCGTGGCTGACGGTCAGCCGGTCGGTCGTGATCAGTCGTTCGGTGATCATGTGACGGGTCCTCAGTTCAGCCAGCTGCGGACCTGTGCGCTCGCCGCGCTGTCCCAGCCGAGTTCCAGGTGGTTGGCGAGGGTGATCAGCGCGGTGCCCCCGACGGTGCCGAAGCCGGTGGTGTCGAGCGCGCTGGAGACGAAGACCACGCCGTCGCTCGGGCCGCGGTTCTCGTTGAAGATGCCGACGATGCTGGGCGTGCCGCCGGCCAGCAGGTAGGACGTCACCGTGGCGGGCACCCCGGCCTGGCGCAGCGGCGTGACCAGCGAGCCCGCGTTGATCGCGGCCTGGATGCCGCCGCCGTCGGTGTAGAAGCCCTGCCCGCCGTAGTAGGTCGTGTACCAGTCCTGCTGGGTCTGGTCGACGCCGAAGACCGAGTCCCAGCGGGCCAGCATCTGCCGCTGCCCGGGGTAGTCGTCGTAGCCGCCGCTCGGGGTGAAGGAGAACTCCGGGTGCGCGGTGTAGGTGCCGTAGCAGGTCATGTGCAGGTGCGGGGAGGGGGCGTTGACCGCGCCGCCGCACTGCGGCCAGATCGAGAAGTCGTGCGCCCACCCGTGCGCGAAGGGGTAGTCGTAGCCGCCGTTCGGCCCGCCGAGGGTGATCAGCTTGCGCACGTCGCCCGCGTACGGGCGGCCCCAGGACGGCTTGACCGAGGACACGTAGGCCCGGGTGGACATCTCGCCCTTGCTCCAGCCCACCAGGTCCACCTGGGGGACGCCGAGCTTGGCGCGGATCAGCGCGACGGCGTCCCCGACCTCCTGAGCCTGCATCAGGTTGTCGCCCTGCTTGTGCGCGAAGCCGATCGCGAAGACCCGGTACCCCTGCCCGGCCAGGTACTGCATCAGGCCGGTGCTCGGGCAGGAGGCGGCGCCGCAGCCGTAGCCGCCGGACTCGCCGGGGTTGGCCCAGGCCCGGTCCGGGTTGTCGTTGGCGCCGTGCACCAGCAGCACGGGGACCTGGTGCGCGCCGGTGTTCCAGCCCGGCGCCGAGTAGAGCAGGAAGCGACCGGAGTAGGGCTGCTTGACGCCGCCGAAGAAGGTGAGGCGCTGCCCGTCCTGGTCGCCGCGGCCGTCCGGCGGGTACTGCTCCTGGTGGAAGCCGGAGGTGGTGTCGAGGTACCGCTCGACGTGGTCCCAGCCGTTGGCGACGCTGCCGTAGTTCGCCTCCAGGGTCAGGTTGGACGGCACCGCCGCCGAAGCCGTCCCCGTCGGGACGACCGCACCCGCCAGCGCGAGCACGCCCGCGAGCAGGAAGCCCAAGCCGCCGCGCCTCCCGCGTCCGTTTCTCCACATACCGCGTTCACTCCTTCACGCTGAGTCCCGTACGCGCACGCTACGGAGGCGGGAGTGCCGTCGGAATGGGTGCGGCGCATACCCCGGGCCGCCCGGTGTGGCTGTCGGCCCCATGGCCGAGGGGCGGTCCGCGGGTGATCACCCGGCGCGGCGGGTGTGAACCATGTCTCAGCGGACCGGTATTGGAGATATAAGGACAATCTGCCTAGCCTGCTCGGGACGCCCACCGGGCTCACCCGCCGCCGGGACGCCGAGTCCTGCCCGCCCGTCGGCGACACCCAGAGCACAGCACGGGCAGGAGCGGGGGAACCACGGCAGTACGCCGTGCCCTCCGCCCTGCCCAGGGGCGCGCGGGCCCGGCTCGGGGTGAAGCCGCCACGCGCGGCCGGGCTGCCTCAGCGCCCGAACCCGACAGCTCACCTCGCAGGCGTCGCGGAGGACCACCCCCATGCGACCTGTCGCCACCCCCGCCCGCCTCGGCGTCCTCGCCGGGTCGGTCGCGCTGCTCGGCGTGCCCCTGGCCACCGGCAGCGCCAACGCCGCCACCACCGTCGTCCAGGACCGGCTCACCCCGACCGCGATGACCGCCGGCGCCGCCACCACCGCCTCGCTCACCCTGCACTCGGACTCCTGCTTCACCGCGAAGACCGTCGGCGTCGGCGTGCGTGACGCGGCCGGGCGCAACCTGGACTTCCCCGGCAACGCGGGCAACGTCCGGATCTGCCCGAGCGGCGTCACCTTCACCAGCGCGGCCCGCACCCTGCCGGCCGGCAGCTACACCCAGTTCGGCTTCTGGCAGGACACCGCGGGCAGCTGGCACAACCTGCCCGCGCGCACCCTGACGGTCGCGGCCGCCGGCACGACGCCGACCCCGGCGCCGAAGCCCACCCCGACCCCCACGCCGACCCCAACCCCGAAGCCGACGCCCACCCCGACCCCGACCCCGACCCCGAAGCCGACGCCCACGCCGACTCCCACCCCCACGCCGACCCCGACGCCCGCGCCGTCGACCGGTGCGCCGGTGCCCGGGAAGTCGCTGGCCTGGTCCGAGGAGTTCGACGGCCCGATCGGCTACGGCTCCAAGTGGACCGGCGACCGCAGCAGCTCGTACAAGTACGGCAACCACAACCCGGACGACAACAAGCTGGACTGGCTGAGCCCGAACGCGGTCACCGTCTCCGGCGGCGTCGCCACCTTCACCGCCACCCCCTCCAGCCACACCCTGGAGAACGGCAAGCGGGCCTGGGACACCGGACTGCTCACCACCGAGTACTCGCAGCAGGGCTTCCAGGTGAAGACCGGCGACTACGCCGAGACCCGGGTCAAGCTGCCGGCCGGGTCGGGTGCCTGGCCGGCGCTGTGGACCTGGAAGAACGGCAACGGCGAGATCGACTCGTTCGAGTACCACCCGGACAACCCGAACCTGCTGGAGCTCACCAACCACGTGAAGTCCGGCTCGAAGTACTACACCGACGCGGCCTCGGTCGGCGCCGACAAGTGGGTGACCATCGGGACGTACTACGGCGCCAACTCGGTCGACTGGTACGTGAACGGGCAGAAGGTCTTCTCCGACGGCACGGGCGTCGGGTCGAACTGGTCGGCGTACCTGATCCTCAACCTGTCGCTGAGCGCCGGGGCCTACCACCCCGCCGCGAGCGGCAGCGCGCCGATCAGCTTCAGCTCGGACTACGTGCGCGTGTACCGCTGACGCCCCGTCACGACACGGAGAGCGTGAACGCCGTCCGGTCGTCCGCCGGATCGCGGTGGTCCGCGCTCAGCACCTGAACGTGCCCCTCGGCGCTGCTGCCGGGGGGCACGTTCGCGTCCGCGCGGACCGGGACCAGCGCGGTCGCCGTCCGGTAGCGCGGCAGACCGGCCGGGAAGGTGCAGCTCACCAGGCGGCCGGCCGGTGCCGCCGTGCACCCGGACGGGAAGAACGGCCCCTCGGCGGTGAAGCCCGCCGGCAGGTCGACCAGCACCGTGAACGGCGAGGCGGTGGTGTCCGGCCCGCCGTTGGCAACGAAGGCGTGCACCGCGGTGGTCCCGCCCGGCGCCACGGGATCCGGGTCCAGCCGGACCACCCGCAGGTCGGAGGCGGACGGCGCGACGGCGGGGGCGAACGCCAGCAGGGGCGCGGCGAGGAGGGGGACCAGACGGTGCACGTGCGCTCCTGTGACGAGTGTGCGGAGGTACACTCAGCGTAAGGCGGCCCTGACGGTCCGTCAGAGCACCTCGCCGAGGCGGGCGGCGATCGTCTGCATCAGCGGGACCAGGCCGGCCGCCCCGGACTGGGACTCCAGCGCCTGGATGCGGCCCTCCGGGCCGGAGACGGAGAGCGCGGTGGGCGTGGGTGCGCCGGGCACGGCGACGGCGATGCAGCGCACGCCGATCTCCTGCTCCTGGTCGTCGACCACGTACCCGCGCTCGCGGGAGACGGCGAGCTGCTCGAGCAGCGCGGAAGGGTCGGTGACGGTGTACGAGGTGTGGGACTGCAGCGGGCCGGGGCCGAGCAGGGCGCGGGCCTCGTCCTCGGGCAGCTGCGCCAGCAGCGCCTTGCCGACGCCGGTGCAGTGGGGCTGGACGCGGCGGCCGACTTCGGTGAACATCCGCATGGAGCGCCGGGATTGGACCTGACCGACGTACACCACCTCGCCGCCCTCCAGCACCGCCAGGTTGGCGGTCTCGCCGGTGGCCTCCATCAGCTCCGCCAGGTAGGGGCGCGCCCAGCTGCCGAGCAGGCGGCCGGCCGTCTCGCCGAGGCGGATCAGCCGGGGACCGAGGGTGTAGCGGCGGGCGGTGTCCTGGCGGACGTAGCCCTGGGTGACCAGGGTGCGCACCAGGCGGTGGATGGTCGGCATCGGAAGGCCGGAGGTGGTGGAGAGTTCGCTGAGGGTGGCGATGCCGCCGGAGTCGGCGAGCGCCTCCAGGAGCAGGAAGGCGCGCTCGACGGACTGCACCGAGCCGGCGGCGCGTTCGGTGGAGGTGCTGGCCACGGACGTTCCCTTTGCTGTGGAGGAAGGAGTAGAGTCCACGCGATTCATCAACAAACCGTTGAAATTCTGTATCGCGGAAACTAGTCTCCACTGTACAGAACGGAACAGCCCAAGGAGTATCCTGCCCATGGCCGCAGATCAGGGTTCGTCCCCCCTCGCGCCGGTCGTCACCGTCGCCGGTCCCCGGGTGGCCCGCTCGGAGGAGGTGCTGACTCCCGAGGCGGTGGCCTTCGTGGTGGGTCTGCACCGGGCGTTCGAGGGTCGCCGCCGGGAACTGCTGGCCCTGCGCAGGGAGCGCCGCGCCGAGATCGCCCGCACCGGCACGCTCGACTTCCGCCCCGAGACCGCCGCGATCCGCTCCGCCGACTGGCAGGTCGCCCCCGCGCCGCGCGCGCTGAACGATCGCCGGGTGGAGATCACCGGGCCGACCGACCGCAAGATGGTGATCAACGCGCTCAACTCCGGCGCCAGGGTCTGGCTCGCCGACTTCGAGGACGCCACCGCGCCGACCTGGGAGAACGTGGTCTCCGGTCAGATCAACCTGATCGACGCCTTCGAGGGCCGGATCGACTTCACCAGCCCGCAGGGCAAGGCCTATACCCTCAAGCCCGCCGCCGAACTCGCCACCGTCGTGGTCCGCCCGCGCGGCTGGCACCTGGACGAGCGGCACCTGCTGGTCGACGGGCAGCCGGTGGCCGGCGCCTTCCTCGACTTCGGCCTGTACTTCTTCCACAACGCCGCCCGCCTGCTCGCCAAGGGCGAGCAGGACCCCAACTCCGGCCCGTACTTCTACCTGCCGAAGACCGAGAGCCACCTGGAGGCCCGGCTCTGGAACGAGGTCTTCACCCACGCCCAGGAGAAGCTCGGCATCCCGTACGGCACGATCCGCGCCACCGTGCTGATCGAGACCATCACCGCGGCCTTCGAGATGGACGAGATCCTCTACGAACTGCGCGACCACGCCGCCGGGTTGAACGCCGGCCGGTGGGACTACCTGTTCTCCATCGTGAAGAACTTCCGGGACGCCGGCGAGCACTACATCCTGCCCGACCGCAACGCCGTCACCATGGCCTCCCCGTTCATGGCGGCCTACACCCGGCTGCTCGTGCAGACCTGCCACCGGCGCGGGGCGCACGCCATCGGCGGCATGGCCGCGTTCATCCCCTCCCGCAAGGACCCGGAGGTGAACGCCGCGGCGCTGGTCAAGGTCCGCGCCGACAAGGAGCGCGAGGCGAACGGCGGCTTCGACGGCTCGTGGGTCGCCCACCCCGACCTGGTGCCGGTGGCCCGCGAGTGCTTCGACGCCGTGCTGGGCGGCCGTCCGAACCAGAAGGACAACCCCGGCTCAGACGAGGCTGTGACGGCCGCCCAGCTGCTCGACGTGGCCGGGGCGGGCGGGAGTTGCACCCTGGCCGGGCTGCACAACGCCGTCCAGGTCGGCGTGCGCTACATCGAGGCGTGGCTGCGCGGGCACGGCGCGGTCGGCATCTTCAACATGATGGAGGACGCCGCCACCGCCGAGATCTCCCGCTCGCAGATCTGGCAGTGGATCCACAACGGCGTCGTGCTCGCCGACACCGGTGAGAAGGCCACCGCCGAGCTGGTCCGCCGGCTGGTGGCCGAGGAACTGGACGCGCTGCGGGCCGAGCTCGGCGCGCAGGCCTACGCCGGTGGGCGCTGGACCGAGGCCGCCGCTCTCTTCGAACAGGTCGCGCTGGCCGAGGAGTTCACCGACTTCCTGACCCTCCCCGCGCTCGCCCTGCTCGACTGACAAGCTATCCGCCACCCGCCGCCCCGGCCCTTCGCCGGGGCGGCGAAGTCGACGCCCCGACTACTCCGTTCCGTACGCCAGGAGCCCTCCCGATGGCACGCATCTTCTTCAACGGCCAGGCGATGACCGGCGGACCGTTCCACGCCAAGGTCGCCGACCACCTGATCGGCCCGGTCCGCACCGCCCCCGGCTACCGGTTCTTCTCCATCCGCGACGAATGCCCCGGCCTGCTCGCCGACCCGGCCGTCGACACCGCGATCCAGGGCGAGCTCTACGACCTGCCGCTGGCCCACCTGCGGGACGCCGTACTCCCCGGCGAACCCCTCGAACTCGAGCTCGGCGTCATCGAGTTGGCCGACGGCAGCGCCTGCCTGTCGATGCTGCTGGCCCGCGGCGAGCTGGAACGCGGCGTCCACCGCGAGATCACCGCGCACGGCGGCTGGCGCGCCTACCTCGCCACCCTCGGCCGGGAGGCCTGACGCACCGTCGCGATATTCAGGTGCACGGCCGTCCCACCGGTGGCTAACGTCTTCCTCGTCCAGGTGCGCAGGCAGGGGTTACTTCCATCTCCTCAATGGGCAGGTCGCGGGTTCGAATCCCGCCGCCGGTACTCGTGCCGGTGTAGCTCAGTGGCCAGAGCAGCTACGTCACCTCCGCCGCCGAAGTCCTCTGGACCCCAACGTCACCGCAACCGCGCCGGGGCGTCCGGTGCCCGCACCATCGGCACACGCGGACGCCCCGGTTCGGCATGCCTCCAGGCAGGAGGAGTCCGCCATGTCCCGCTTCAACGTCCGCCGTCCCACCTCCGGCCCGACCTCGCCCGTCACCACGACCGGGCAGCGCACGGCCAACCACGCGGGCGGCGCCGGATTCCTGCGGGACCAGAAGTCCGAACTCTTCCTGCTCGCGGTCGCCAACCTGGTCGGCCAGGACACCTTCTACGAGCGCGGCGGCGCCCGCGACGACCGCTACACCGCGCTGATCCGCTCCCTGGCCGTCAGCGACCCCGAGTGGACGCTCGGCCTGCTGCGCTGGCTGCGCGACGGCGCCGCGATGCGCACCGCCTCGCTGGTCGGCGCCGCCGAGTTCACCCGCGCCCGGCTGGACGCCGGGGCCGCGGGCTACTCGCGGCAGGCCGTCGACGCGGTGCTGCGCCGCCCCGACGAGCCCGGCGAGCTGCTCGCCTACTGGACCTCCCGGTACGGCCGCGCGCTGCCCAAGCCGGTCAAGCGCGGCGTCGCCGACGCCGCCCGCCGGCTCTACCACGGCCGCGCGCTGCTCAAGTACGACACCGCCGCCAAGGGCTACCGCTTCGGCGACGTCCTGGAGCTGACGCACCCCGCGCCGCACCCCGACAAGCCCTGGCAGGGCGAGCTGTTCCGGTACGCGCTGGACCGCCGACACCGCCCCGACGAGGCCGTGCCGCCGGCCGGTGACGCGCTGCTGACCGCCCACCGCGAACTGACGGGCCTTCCGGTCGAGCGTCGCCGCGCCCTGGTCACCGGCGTGGGCGGCGCCGAGCGGCTGGCCGCCGCGGGCATGACCTGGGAGTCGCTGGCCGGCTGGCTGCACGGCCCGCTGGACGCCGCCGTCTGGGAGGCCGTCATCCCGTCGATGGGCGTGATGGCGCTGGTGCGCAACCTGCGCAACTTCGACCAGGCGGGCGTCTCGGACGCGGTGGCCGAGCGGGTCGCCCGGCGGATCTCCGACCCGGAAGAGGTGCGCCGCTCCCGGCAGTTCCCGTTCCGCTACCTGGCCGCCCACCGGCACGCGCCCTCGCTTCGCTGGGGCCACGCGCTGGAGACCGCGCTGCGCCACTCGCTGGCCAACGTCCCGGTGCTGCCCGGCCGCACGCTCGTCCTGGTCGACCGCTCAGGTTCGATGTTCGACCGGCCGAGCGCGCAGACCGAGCTCAACCGGGCCGACACGGCCGCGGTCTTCGGCACCGCCCTCGCGCTGCGGGCGGCCGACGCCGACCTGGTCGAGTTCGGCACCACCAGCCGCCGGATCACCCTGCGCCGCGGCGAGTCGGTGCTGAAGGCGGTCGACCGCTTCGGCGACCTCGGCGGCACCGAGACCGCCAAGGCCGTCCGTCAGCACTACCGCGCCCACGACCGGGTGGTGATCGTCACCGACGAGCAGGCGTACGGGAGTTGGAACGGCGGCGATCCACTGGTCGCGATCCCGGCCGAGGTCCCGGTCTACACCTGGAACCTGGCCGGGTACCGCCCCGGCCACGCACCCTCCGGCGGTGCCCGCCGGCACACCTTCGGCGGGCTGACCGACGCCGCGTTCCGGCTGATCCCGCTGCTGGAGGCCGGGCGGAACGCGCACTGGCCGTGGGAGAACTGATCAACCGTCGGAGTCACCCGAGAGGCTGGAGGTCGGGGTGGAACGTCGCTGTGCGGTGGGAGAGCTGATTGGCCGTCAGATCCCGCCGGAGGCGAGCGCGTCGCCGAGCGCGGAGCGCGCGTAGAGCACCGAGCGGCCACTGCGGGTCCTGGTCAGCAGGCCCGCGGTGGCCAGCGCCGAGAGGTGCCGGCTCACCGCGCCCGGCGTCACCCCCAGCCGGTGCGCCAGCGCGGTGGTCGAGGCCGGCTGCACCAGCAGCACCAGCAGCCCGGCCCGCGGCGCACCGATCAACTCGGCCAGCGCGTCCGGGACCCGGGGCGGCGGCCGCTCGCCCAGCAGGGCCTGACCGCGGGCCGGATAACTGATCAGCGGCGGCCCGGCGGGATCGATGACGGTGTGGGCGTTCAGACCGCACAGCGTCGGGACCAGCACCAGGCCGCGCCCCGCCACCGGCGTGTACCGGCCGCCCAGCGCGCGCACCCGCGGGTCCGGGTCGTCCAGCCGCAGCACCCCCGCCCGCCAGGACAGCAGCGAGTCCAGGTCCGCGAACAGCCCCTCCGCGCCGCGTTCCGCGAACCTCCGCCCCCGGTACGCCAGATCGGCCTCCAGGACGGTCCGGGCCCGCGGCCACCACCGCGGCAGCAGGCAGCGCTCCCAGTACGCCCGCAGCTGCGCCACGCAGCGCGCCAGCAGCGCCTCCGGATCGTCCAGCGCGGACGCCACCGACTCGGGCAGCGGTGCCCCGTCACCCCGGTACGCGGCGCGGAAGTCCCGTACCACGGTCTCCGCCGGCGTCTGTGCGACGATCGCCAACTCGCTCTCGAAGGACGGGCGTTGGCCGACCGGCCGGGGCGTCAGGAAGTCCGGCACCCAGACCCGCGGGGTCACCAGGGAATCCAGCAGCGGGACGTCCAGGGTGCGGTACGCCGCCTCCCAGGACGCGATCCAGCGCTGCTGGTGCGGGTACGTGGCGGGGGAGCGGCGCGCCCGCAGGCTGAACACCGCCTCCTGCAGGGGCGAGTAGGTGATCCAGGTGGTGGCGAGGTCGTCCACACCGAAGGCGAACTCGAACATTGACCCCCACGGTAAAAGGATTCCGGTCGGTTGGGAACCCTGGTGTCGTGACGGTCATGACCGCCACCGCAGCGCCGCCCCGGCGCCGACTCCCGCTGCCCGCCGACCCGCTGCTGCGCCGCCTGGCCGTGATGACCGCCGTCAACACCGTCGGCAACGGCCTCTACTACACCGTCAGCGCGCTCTACTTCACCCGCCAGGTCGGCCTCAGCGCCGCCGGGCTGGCGCTCGGCATGACCATCGCCGGGGTCTGCGGGATGCTCGCCGGCGTGCCGATGGGCCGCCTCGCCGACCGGGTCGGCCACCGCCGCCTGCTCTACGTCCTCGGGCCGCTGCAGGGCGCCGCGGTGCTCGGCTACGCCTTCGTGCACAGTTGGGCCGCCTTCGTTCTGCTCGCCGTTGCCGCCACCGTGCTGGAACGCGGCGCCGTGGCCGTGCGCAGCGCCCTGATCGCCCACCTGCTGCCCGCCGACGATCAGGTCCGCTCCCGGGCCCTGCTGCGCTCGGTGATGAACGCCGGGCTGGTGCTCGGCGGCGCGGGCGCGGTCTTCGCCCTGCAGGCCGACAGCTACCGCGGCTACGCCACCGTGCTGGCGCTGGACGCCGCCAGCTTCGCGGCCACCTCGCTGCTGCTGCGCGGGCTGCCGGAGACCGCGGTCGCGGCGGCGGCGGGGGAGCGGGTGCGGGGCGGGACGGCCCTGCGCGACCGGCGCTACCTGCTGGTGTCCGCCCTGCACGCCGTGCTGGAGCTGCAGTTCGCCATGCTGCAGATCGGCATCCCGCTGTGGATCGCCGCGCACACCGCCGCGCCGCGCGCCCTGGTCGCGGTGGTCGGCATCGTCAACTGCCTCGCCGTGGTGCTGTTCCAGGTCCGCGCCGGGCGCGGCGTGGTGGACGTCAGCTCGGCCGCCCGGGCCTGCGCCCACGGCGGGGTCCTGCTCGGGACGGCCTGTCTGGTGTACGCCGCGGCGGGCGGGCGCTCGGCGACCGCGGCCGTGGTGCTGGTGCTGGTCGGCATCGTCGTGCACAGCCTCGCCGAACTCCTCACCTCCGCCGGCGGCTGGACCCTCAGCCTCGACCTCGCCGACCCGGCCGCGCACGGCGAGTACCAGGGCGTGTTCATGAGCGGCCAGGCCGCCTCGCACGTCATCGGCCCGCTGGTGGTCACCGCCACCGCACTCACCCTCGGCGTCGCGGGCTGGGCGGTACTGGGCGCAGTCGTGGCCGCCGCCGGCCTGGCACTGCCCGTCGCCGCCCGCACCGCCGCCCGCACCTGACGTCCCGTCAGTCGCCGGAGTAGCCGAACAGGCCCAGGTGGGTCGGCTCGCCGTCGGTGTGCAGGACGACGAAGCGGCCCGTCCACCGCATGTCCGCCTCGTCCTGCAGCGCCCGGCCGGCGATCGCCCGGGTGTACTGCTCCACGGTCGGACGGCCGGTGCCGAAGTGGTGGACGAGCCGGTCGAGCGGGAGCGGGCGGACGGTGTGGTAGTCGTCCGTCCACAGCTCCTCGACGGAGTCGCACTCCCCGTCCCAGCCGTGAGCCGTGAACACCTTCTGCTGCAATGCCCGCAGGGTCTGCCGCGGGGTGCCGAGGTGCGGGGCCGGATCACGCGAGGTGGCCCCGGACCCTCGCCGTGGGTCCGGGGCCGGGGGCCGGGAGCCGTCGTCGTCCCTGGCGGCGGCTCCCGGGGCTGGCGGGGCGTCAGCCGCGGGCGGCGAGCTCGCGGGCGGCGCGGGCGGCGGCGAGGGCGATGCGGTCCTCGTCGACGGTGGTGAGGCGGCCGTTCTCGACGACGGCGTTGCCGTTGACGAACAGGGTGGCGAGCGGCGGGAGCGCGCCGAGGACGAGCGCGGCGACCGGGTCGGCGATCGAGGAGTGCATGATGCCGTCGATCTTCCACAGCGCGAGGTCGGCGAGCTTGCCGGCCTCGATGGAGCCGATCTCGTCCTGCCGGCCGAGCACCCGGGCGCCGCCCATGGTGCCCAGGCGCAGGGACTGACGGACGGTCAGCGCGTCCGGCCGGCCGTGCAGGCGGTTGATCAGCAGGGCGTTGCGCAGCTCGGTGCCGAGCTCGCCGGACTCGTTGGACGCGGTGCCGTCCACGCCGAGGCCGACCGGGACGTCGGCGGCGAGCATGTCGGGGACCCGGGCGATGCCGGCCGCGAGCCGGGCGTTGGAGGACGGGCAGTGCGCGACGCCGGTGCCGGTCTTGGCGAACTTGGCGATGTCGGAGTCGTTCATGTGGACGCAGTGCGCCATCCACACGTCCTCGCCGAGCCAGCCGGTGGACTCGAAGTAGTCGGTCGGGCCCATCCCGAACAGCTGCTTGCAGAACTCCTCCTCCTCGGCGGTCTCCGAGCCGTGGGTGTGCAGGCGCACGCCCTTGCGGCGAGCCAACTCGGCGGACTGCTTGAGCAGTTCGGTGGAGACCGAGAACGGCGAGCAGGGGGCGAGGGCGACGTGCAGCATCGAGCCGAAGGACGCGTCGTGCCACTTGTCGACGGCGCTCTCGGAGGCGACGAGGATGTCCTCGGTCTCCTCCACGGCGTGGTCCGGCGGCAGGCCGCCGTCCTTCTTGGAGCGGTCCATCGAGCCGCGCAGCGCGGTGAAGCGCATGCCGAGCTCCTGGACGCCCTCGATGGAGGCGCCGAGGATGTCGCCGCCGCCCTGCGGGAAGACGTAGTGGTGGTCGGAGGCGGTGGTGCAGCCGGACTTCAGCAGCGCGGCCGCCGAGCCCTGGGTGGCGGCGTGCACCAGGCGGTCGTCGACCCGGGCCCAGGTCGGGTACAGCGCGACCAGCCAGTCGAAGAGGATGTTGTCCTGGGCCAGGCCGCGGGTGATCCACTGGTAGAAGTGGTGGTGGGTGTTGACCAGGCCCGGGGTGACGAGGTGGCCCTCGCCGTTGATCCGGCGCACCACGTTGTCCAGCCACATGGGCGCGGGGCCGTCGCCGACCGACTCGATCGTGTTGCCGAGGATCACGACGTGGCCGCGGGCGTACTCGGTGTCGTCGGCGTCGACCGTGGCGATGGCGACGTTCTCGATCACGATCCGCTGGTCGGCGGGCGGGGGCTGGACTGCCATGGGGTGACTCCTAGGGGGGAACGGCCGGCGGCGCCGACGTGGTGGAACAGCAGGTTGAGCAGGACGGCGGCCAGGCAGCCCGCCGAGATGCCGGAGTGCATCAGGGTGCGGACGGCCTCCGGGAAGCTGTCGTAGAAGGTGGGGGCGGCGATCGGGATCAGGCCGACGCCCAGCGACACGGAGACCAGGATGGTGTGCGCGGTGGACTCCATCCCCGCCTCGCCGAGGGTGCGGATGCCGCTGGCCGCGACGGTGCCGAACAGCACGATCCCGGCGCCGCCGAGGACCGGCTGCGGGACCAGCGAGACCAGCGAGCCGAGCACCGGGAACAGGCCCAGCACGATCAGGATCCCGCCGCCCGCCGCGACCACGAACCGGCTGCGGATCCTGGTGAGCGCCACCAGCCCGATGTTCTGGGCGAAGGCGCTGCACGCGAAGCCGTTGAACACCGGGCTGAGCGCGGTGGCCAGGCCGTCGGCGCGCAGCCCGGCGGCCAGCACCGGCTCGTCGGCCTCGCGGTCGACGATCCGGCCGAGGGCGAGCATGTCGGCGGTGGACTCGGTCATGGAGACCACCATGACGATGCAGAGCGACACGATCGCGGTGGCGTCGAACATCGGCGCGCCGAAGTGGAACGGCGAGGGCAGCGCGAACACCTGCGCGTCACCGACCGGCGAGAAGTCCGCGAGGCCGAGCGGGAAGGCCGCCGCGGTGCCGAGGGCCAGGCCGATCAGCAGCGACAGCTGCTGCCAGAAGCCCTTCAGCAGCCGGTTGGCCAGCACCACCGCGGCGAGCGTGAACGCGGCCAGGCCGATCGCCTTCACCGAGCCGTAGCCGGGCGCGGACGGCGATCCGCCGCGTGCCCAGTTCACCGCGACCGGCAGCAGGGACACCCCGATGAGGGTGATCACGGTGCCCTGCACCACCGGCGGGAAGAACCTGACCAGCCGGCAGAAGTACGGCGCCGCGAGAAAGCACAGGACTCCCGCGACGATCACCGCACCGAAGATCACCGGCAGGGCGTCCTTCGGGCCGTGCTCCTTGGCGATCGCCAGCATCGGCGCGACGCCGGCGAACGAGACGCCGTTGACGAACGGGAGCCGGGCGCCGATCCGCCAGATCCCGAGCGTCTGCAGCAGGGTGGCCAGCCCGGCGGTGAACAGGCTGGCCGAGATCAGCAGGGCGAGTTCGGCGGGCGAGAGCCCGACGCCCGCGCCCACGATCAGGGGTGGAGCGACCACGCCGGCGTACATCGCGGCGACGTGCTGCAGCCCGGTGCCGAACAGCTTCGGCGGGGAGAGCACCTCGTCGACCGGGTGGGTGGGGGTGGAACCGTCGTCTGTGGTGCGGGTGCTGAGGGTGCGTCGAGTACTGCGGAGTGCCATGGAAGTAGCCCCTTTGCTGCCCCTGGCTCTCGGCGCGCCCGTGGCGCTGGAGAGGGTGTGAGGCCCGAGGGCGGGACGACGGAACAAGGGTCCCTCGGGCGGACTCTCCAGCTCCCGGGACGGCCGCCGTGAGGGCGGGCACGATCTCCGAACGGGTGGGGGAGGGAGAGAGGTGCGGTGGTGCGGGGGTGCCTGGCGGCGCGTCAGGCGACCGGGATGACCGGGGTGACGCCCTCGCGGTGCACGGTGCCCTCGATCAGGCCGTACATCCGGTCGGCGGCGTAGTAGACCTCGTTCTCGTTCTTCAGGCCGAACGGCTCGAGGTCCACCAGGAAGTGGTGCTTGTTGGGGAGCTCCAGGCGTACCTCGTCCACCTCGGCGCGGTTGTTCAGCACCCGGGTGCCCATCGCGTGCAGGGTCTGCTGCAGCGAGTAGGAGTAGGTCTCGGCGAAGGCCTCGAGCATGTGCCGCTTCACGTGGTTGTAGGAGCGGTTCCAGTTCGGCTCGGCCTGGCCGTCGCGGCCGTCGAAGCCGTACTTCCAACGAGCCGTCACCTGGGTGGCCAGGATCCGGTCGTAGGCCTCCTGGAGGGTGGTGTACTTGTCCTTGATGTAGCCCCAGAACTCCGAGTTGGTGGTGTTCATCACGACCAGGTCCTTCAGGCCGGAGACGACCTGGACCCGCTCGCCGTCGAAGACCACCTCGGTGGTGCGGACCTCCTGCCCGTTGCGGACGAAGGAGTGGCCGACCTCCTCGGAGCCGATGAAGCGGGCGTTGTTGTCGGGCGTCCTGATCCGGTCCCAGGTGTACTCCTCGATCCGGATCCGGGCGCTGTGCACCACGCCGCGCTCGGTGTCGTTCACGAAGTGCCGGGCCAGGACGATGCCGAACGCCTCGGCCGACTCGATGCCGTACTCCTTGGCGAAGGCGTACACGGTGTTCTTGGTGGTGTCGGTGGGCAGGCAGTTCGCGTTCGAGCCGGTGAGGTGCACGTCCTCGAACTCGCCCTGCAGGGAGACCGAGACGTTCAGGTCCTTGATCTCGTGGCGGGTGGAGTCGCGGTAGACCCGGACGATGCGGTTCTCCGCCTTGCCGTACTGGTTCTGACCGAGCACGTGGGCCATGACATGGCTCCTAAGCTTCCAGGCCGGTCTACTAGCTTCCGCGGTAGACCGAGTAGCCGAACGGGTTGAGCAGCAGCGGCACGTGGTAGTGGTGCTGCGCGGGTGCGACCGTGAAGACGATCGAGACCTCGGGGAAGAACGGCTGCTCCGCGCGGTCCGCGTAGTACGCGGTGGTGTCGAAGAGCAGTCGGACGACCGAGCCCGCCTCCACGGCCGGCAGGTCCTTGACCCGGCCGTCGGAGTCCGTGGCGGAGGCGCCGAGCACCTGCCAGCCACCCTCGGTGTGCAGTGCCAGCTCGACCGGTACCCGCTCGGCCGGGCGGCCGAGGCTGGTGTCGAGCACATGCGTGGAGATGCCAGTCATGGGTGGAAAGACCTTACTGATGGCAGGAGGTGACTGTCCGTCAAGTCGTCAGGACTCGTCAAGCAGTCGGTTGATCCGAATGTCGTTGATCTTGCGCAGCTCGCCCCGGACGATCTCCGCCTCGACGGCCGGTTCGTGCGGGAAGCGCTCGCGCAGTGACGCGAGCATGGTGGCCGCGGTGCGGCCGGTCGCGCAGATCAGGAAGACGTGGCCGAACTTCGCCTCGTAGGCGGCGTTGGCCTCGCGCAGCTCGTCGAGCAGCGACTGCTCGACGCCCTGGATGCCGGCCTGCTCGCGCTCGGAGACGGCGTCGCCGGCCTTCGGCGTGCCGATCCGGGCGTGGCCGGCCATCGCGTCGTGCAGGTCGTCGGCGGTGAGCGCGGCCATCGCCGCCGCGTTGGCGGCCAGCAGCGACGCCCGGTCGGGCCAGGGGCGGGACGCCGCGACGGCGGCGGCCCAGGCGGGGCTGGAGCAGATCTCCAGCAGGGTGTCCCGCAACCCGGCCGCGTCAGCGGCGGCCAGGGCGGCGAGAGCAGAGGGTGGCTGGGGCACGGGTGGACCTCCTGAAGAGTGGTGCCACCCGCACAAGCTAGATCGGCCGCGACGGACCGTCAACACTTTGTTGAACGGTTGGTGGTTACGTTTCCCGACACCCGGTGTTGCCGGGCGGTGTCGTGTGCGATCCGCCAATGGGCGCGCCGACGGCTACGCCTTCTCCTGCCGGTTCAGGTAGTTGTACACCGTGAAGCGGCTGACGCCGAGCGCCGACGCGACGGTCTCCACTCCGTGGCGGACGGTGAACGCGCCGCGCTCCTCCAGCAGCGCCACCACCCGCTGCTTCTCCGCGCGGTCCAGCTCGGCCAGCGGCCGGCCGTCGAACTGGCGGGCCATGTCGGCCAGCATCCGGTCCAGCGCACTGCTCAGGTGCGGCAGCCGCACCGCCACCGCCGGCGCGCCGTCCCACTCCAGGACGACGTCGTCGGCGCGTGCCTCGCCGGGGTCCAGCGCGGTGGCGCCGACCGCCTCCAGCAGCGGCTTTATCGCTGCGGTGAGCGGGTGGTCCAGGGCTTCGCTCACTGCGTACCCACTCCTTCCGGGGAGTCCTGCTCCTCGTCCTCGTCCAGCACGCTGACCTGGACCGAGATCCGGCTGGCCCCGGCCGCCAGGGTCTCCCGCAGCAGGCGGGTGACGGCGGCCAGCGCCTGCTCGGCCTCGCCCTCGGCGCTGGTGCCGAACGGGCCCACCGACACGGCCAGGCCCGCCTCGTCGACCACCCGGCGCGCGGCCTTGGCGTGGTCGGGGAAGCCGTCCAGCTCGAACGGCTCTGTCGTGAACTCCACCATCAATCGCACCCGCTCACCTTAGCGAGCGGCCTGGTCGATCAGACAGTCGACCAGGGGCGTGACCGGCGGGCTTCGGCTGCTTCAACAAATTGTTGCGGTCGCCTTGACAGTGCGGGTTGACGGCGGAGAAGCTTCCATCAAGCAGAATCCAGCTTCCGGATCGTGGAAGTTGGGCGAGAGAGCGAGAGGTGAACGACGTGACCGCTGCCGCCCAGCACCGCTTCACGGTCAACCTGTCCATCCTGTTCGGCGAGCTCCCGCTGCTCGATCGGCCCGCCGCGGCCGCCGCGGCCGGGTTCACCGCCGCCGAGCTCTGGTGGCCGTTCGGCGAGAACCACACCCCCGGCCAGGCCGAACTCGACGAGCTGGCGGGCGCGTTCGACGCCGCCGGGGTCCAGCTCACCGGGCTCAACTTCCTGGACGACCTGACCCGCGGCGCCCGCGGCACGGTCTCCGTGCCCGCCGAGAACGAGCGCTTCCGGGAGAACATCCCGGTCACCGTCGCCCTCGCCGAGCGGCTGGGCACCGGCGCGCTGAACGCCCTCTACGGCAACCGGGTGGCCGGGGTCGACCCCGCCGAGCAGGACGCGCTGGCGCTGGAGAACCTCGCGCTCGCCGCCCAGGCCGCCCACGGTATCGGAGCGGTCCTGCTGATCGAAGCCCTCAACCAGCCGGAGTCCCCGGACTACCCGCTGGTGAGCGCCGCCGCGGCCGTCGAGGTGGTCGACAAGGTCAACGCCGCCACCGGCCTCGGCAACGCCCGCTTCCTCTGCGACCTCTACCACCTGGCCCGCAACGGCGAGGACCTGCCCGCGGTGATCTCCACGTACGCCGACCGGATCGGCCACGTGCAGATCGCCGACACCCCCGGGCGCAACGAGCCCGGCACCGGCGACCTCGACTTCGAGGACCTCTTCGCCCGGCTCACCGCCGCCGGCTACCAGGGCCGGATCGGCCTGGAGTACCGCCCGGCCGGCGGCGTCAGCGCCGACAGCTTCGAGTGGCTGCCGCGAGCGCTGCGCTAGCCCTCCGGGCCGGTCCGCGACCACCGCGCGGCCGACCCGTCGGGCACCGCGAACGGCCTCCGGCCGACCTTCGGGGCCTCTGGTCGATTGTCACGGTCTCCGGTCACTGGCCTTCGGCCGACTGTCCGGGCTGCGGGCTTTCGGTCGAGTGTCGGGGCCGCTGGCCTTCGGCTGACTGTCGGGGCGGCCGGTCGTCGGCCTGCGGCCGACTGTCGGGCCTCCGGGCGCCGGCCTTTGGCCGATCGGCGGCAACCGTGCGGCTGATCCGCCGTCAGGCACCGCCGCGAACCGGCCGCAGGCCGATTGTCGGGTCGCCGGTCATTGGCCTTCGGCCGATCGTCTCGCCCGCCGCTGCAGTACCCGGTCTTCTTCCATTCCCTCACGTAAGGACACCACTGCGATGAGCAGCCGCAAGATCGCCTTCATCGGCCTCGGCATCATGGGCAAGCCCATGGCCGTCAACCTGGTCAAGGCCGGCCACCACGTGACCGGCTTCAACCTGCAGCAGGACGCCATCGACGCGCTGGTCGCGGCCGGCGGCCACGGCGCGGGATCGATCGCCGAGGCGGTCAAGGACGCCGAGATCGTGATCACGATGGTTCCGGCCGACCCGCACGTGGAGCAGGTCATCCTCGGCGAGGGTGGCGTGCTGGAGAACGTCGCGCCCGGCACCCTGGTCGTCGACATGTCCAGCATCACCCCGCAGACCTCGATCAAGGTCGATGCGGCCGCCCGCGAGAAGGGCATCCGCACCCTGGACGCCCCGGTCTCCGGCGGTGAGGCCGGCGCGGTCGAGGCGGTGCTGTCGATCATGGTCGGCGGCGAGGCCGCGGACTTCGCCGAGGCGAAGCCGCTGTTCGACGCGCTCGGCACCACGGTCGTCCACGTCGGCCCGGCCGGTGCCGGCCAGACCGTGAAGGCCGCGAACCAGCTGATCGTCGCGGTCAACATCCAGGTGCTGGCCGAGGCCGTGGTCTTCCTGGAGAACGCGGGCGTCGACCTGGCCGCCGCGCTGGACGTGCTCGGCGGCGGGCTGGCCGGCTCGACCGTGCTGAACCGCAAGAAGGGCAACATGCTGAACCGCGAGTTCGCGCCCGGCTTCCGGATCGACCTGCACCACAAGGACATGGGCATCGTCACCGACGCCGCCCGCGCGGTCGGCGCGGCGCTGCCGCTCGGCGCGGTCGCCGCCCAGCTGGTGGCCTCCGCCCGTGCCAACGGCGACGGCTCGCTGGACCACTCGGCGCTGCTGCGCGGGGTCGAGCGGCTGTCCGGGCGCGAGGTCGAGTAACCCAGAGCTCCTCCTGGCGGCGTGTACCTGTCCGGTCGTGCCCGCGTCGCCAGGAGGCACCACTTCCCTCCCGGAGGGTTGGGGTCTGATCGAAGAAGTACCAGGCGCGGCAGCCGAGTTGAGACCTTGTCGCCACTCGCCTCGCAGTTCCCCGAGCCCCTAGATGTTGCAACGAGAGGTCGTAGGTCCCATGGCTGGTCATGTGGTGGTCGCTCCGGACAAGTTCAAGGGGTCGCTGGAGGGGGCGGAGGTCGCTTCGCGGATTGCTGCGGGGATCCGGAAGGTCTCGCCGGGGGTGGAGGTGCGGGAGTTGCCGGTGGCCGACGGTGGGGAGGGGACGTTGGCGGCGGCGCTCGCGGCGGGGTTCTCGCGGGTGAACGTGAAGGTCGCGGGGCCGACGGGGCTGCCGGTGGAGGCGGGGCTCGCGGTGCGGGGGGAGACCGCGGTGGTCGAGCTGGCGCAGTCCTCGGGGCTGGCGCGGCTGCCCGGGGGGCGGACGGCGCCGCTGGCGGCGGGCTCGTACGGGGTGGGGCAGCTGATCGCGAAGGCGGTGTCGCTGGGGGCGACCCGGATCGTGCTCGGGCTCGGGGGGAGCGCCTGCACCGACGGCGGGGCCGGCATGGTGCAGGCGCTCGGGGTGGAGCTGTACGACGCCGACGGGACGGCGCTGCCGCCCGGGGGAGCGGCGCTGCGCCGGCTGGAGCGGATCGAACTGGGGCCGCTCGCCGACGTGCTGCGCGGCGTCGAGATCGTCGTCGCCTGCGACGTGGACAACCCGCTGCTGGGTCCGCGCGGTGCGGCCGCGGTGTACGGCCCGCAGAAGGGCGCGGACGCCGAGGACCTGGTGGTGCTGGAGGACGGGCTGACCCGCTGGGCGGACGCCGTGGCCGCGGTGACCGGCCGGGACGTGCGGCGGGCGCCCGGCGCCGGTGCGGCTGGCGGAGTCGGCTTCGCCGCCCTGGCGCTGCTCGGTGCCACGATGCGACCCGGCATCGAGCTGCTGCTCGAACTGCTGGGTTTCGACGAGGCTGTGCGTGGGGCGCGCCTCGTCGTGACCGGTGAGGGATGCCTGGACGCGCAGACACTGCACGGCAAGGCCCCCGCCGGGGTTGCCGCGGCCGCTGCCCGGGCGGGGGTTCGGGTGGCGGCCGTGGCCGGCCGGCTGGAGCTGGCGGAGCGGGAGTGGCGGTCGGCGGGCTTCGCGGAGGCGCTGGCGCTGACCGACCTGGCGGAGGATCCGGCCGAGTCGATGACCCGCGCGGGTGAACTCGCCGAACTGGCCGGTGCGCGGCTGGCCGCACGGCTGCTCGGATGACGGACCGTCGGTTCGTCGTACTTTCCTACATTGACGTTTTGTTGAAGGCGGGCCTACGCTCCCAGCACTCCTTCGGCACACCCCGGTTTCCCTGACGTTCGGAGGTCCCCTCATGCCCCTCGGCGACACCACGGTGATCCGCTCCCGGCGGGTGGTCCTGCCGGACGGCGAACGCCCCGCCGACGTGCTGGTGCGGGCCGGCGCGATCGAGCAGGTCGCCGCGTACGGCGCGCTGATCGTCGGCGACCGGCAGCTCACCGACCTCGGCGAGGTCGCGCTGCTGCCCGGTCTGGTCGACACCCACGTGCACGTCAACGAGCCCGGCCGCACCGACTGGGAGGGCTTCGCCTCCGCCACCAAGGCCGCCGCCGCGGGCGGGGTCACCACGATCATCGACATGCCGCTGAACTCCGTCCCGCCGACCACCACGGTCGAGGGGCTGGACGCCAAGCGGAAGACCGCCGACGGGCAGGCCTGGGTCGACCTGGGCTTCTGGGGCGGCGCGGTGCCCGGCAACACCGGCGAGCTGGCGGGCCTGCACCGGGCCGGGGTGTTCGGCTTCAAGTCCTTCCTGGCGCCGTCCGGCGTCGACGAGTTCCCGCACCTGGCGACGCCCGAGGACCTGGAGTCGGCGCTGGCCGAGCAGGCCAGGCTCGGCGCGCTGGCGATCATCCACGCCGAGGATCCGGCGGTCCTCGACGCCGCCCCGCACGTCCCCGGCGTGCACTACCGCGACTTCCTGGCCTCCCGCCCCGACGACGCCGAGGCGGTCGCGGTCGCCGGACTGCTGGAGTGCGCCCGTCGCACCGGCGCCCGGGTGCACATCCTGCACGTCTCCTCCGCCGCGGTCCTGCCGCTGCTGCGCCGGGCCCGCGAGGACGGCGTCCAGGTCACCGCCGAGACCTGCCCGCACTACCTGACGCTCGCCGCCGAGCAGGTCCCGGACGGCGACACCGCCTTCAAGTGCTGCCCGCCGATCCGCGACGAGTCCAACCGCGATCTGCTCTGGCGGGCCCTCGCGGACGGCGAGTTCATCGCCGTGGTCTCCGACCACTCGCCGTCCACCCCGGACCTGAAGCTGCTTCAGCGCTACGGCGGCAGCGGCGACTTCGCCGCCGCCTGGGGCGGCATCGCCTCGCTGCAGCTCGGCCTGCCCGCGGTGTGGAGCGAGGCCCGGCGCCGCGGCCACACGCTGGCCGAGGTGGTCCGCTGGATGTCCGCCGGGCCGGCCTCGCTGGTCGGGCTGACCGGCACCAAGGGCGCCATCGCGCCCGGCTACGACGCCGACCTGGTCGCCTTCGACCCGGACGCGGACTTCGCCGTCCACGCCGAACGACTGCACCACAAGAACCCGGTCACCCCGTACGCGGGCCGCACCCTCACCGGGCAGGTCCGCACCACCTGGCTGCGCGGCCGGGTCGTCGACCCCGACGCCGCCCCGTTCGGCCGCCAGATCATCCGACGCTAGAGGAGAGTCAGTTGAGTACCGCTCAGACCCCGGGCGCACCGTTCACCGAGCTGGTCGACCTGGCCTCCCGGCTGCTGGGCGCGGGCGTGGTCGCCACCAACGAGGACACCTTCGCCGACGCGGAGAACCTGCTGGTCGCCAAGCCCGCCGAGTTCCGCCCGCACACCTTCGGGCACAAGGGCCAGATCATGGACGGCTGGGAGTCCCGCCGCCGACGGGGCGTCAGCGCCGAGCAGCCGCACCCCACCGACGAGGACCACGACTGGGTGGTCGTCCGGCTCGGCGTACCCGGCGTGGTGCGCGGCGTGATCGTCGACACCGCCCACTTCACCGGCAACTACCCCGAGACCGCCTCGGTGCAGGCCGCCTCGGTGCCCGGCCACCCCTCCCCGGAGGAGCTCGCCGCCGCCGACTGGACCGACCTGGTGCCGCGCACCGCGCTGCAGGGCGACACCGCCCACGCGTTCGCGGTCACCGACCCGGGCCGCTACACCCACGTCCGGCTGAACATCTGGCCGGACGGCGGCGTGGCCCGGCTGCGGGTGCACGGCGAGGTGCTGCCCGACCCGCGCGAGCTGGCCGGCCTCACCTTCGACCTCGCCGCGCAGGAGTACGGCGGCGTCGCGGAGGCCGCCTCGGACCGCTACTTCTCCTCCCCGCACAACCTGAACGCTCCCGGCCGCGCCACCGTCATGGGCGACGGCTGGGAGACCCGGCGTCGGCGCGACAAGGCCAACGACTGGGTGCGGATCGCCCTGGCCGGGGGCGGCGAGGTCCTGGCGGCGGAGGTGGACACCTCCTGCTTCGTCGCCAACGCCCCCGGCTGGGCCGAGCTGACCGGATACGACGCGAGCAACGGCGGCGACCCCGCCACCGACCCGGACGGCTGGACCACCCTGCTGCCGCGCACCCGCCTGCAGCCCGACACCCGCCACCGCTGGCGGCTGCCCGCCGGGACCCCGGTCACCCACGTCCGGATCGACGTCTTCCCCGACGGCGGCCTCGCCCGCCTGCGCCTCACCGGCCGCCTCACCGCCGCCGGCCAGGACGCCCTGGCGCTGCGCTGGTTCCACGCGCTCCCCGCGGACGAGGCCCGCCGGGCCCTCGTCGAGGCCGGCCTCGACGCCGCCCTGGCGGACGCCCGCCCGCTCGCCGACGCGACCGCCCTTCGGCCGCTGTACGCCTCCTGACGCCGCGCGTCCCTTGACGCTCCGTCAGCCCTCGATGTCCCGTACCTCCTGAAGGACCGCCACATGACCAAGAAGCTCCTCACCACCGAGTCCGGCGCCCCGGTCGCCGACAACCAGAACAGCGCCTCGGCCGGCGAGTACGGCCCGCTGCTCATCCAGGACCAGCAGCTGCTGGAGAAGCTCGCCCGGTTCAACCGCGAGCGCATCCCGGAGCGCGTGGTGCACGCCCGCGGCTCCGGTGCCTACGGCTACTTCGAGGTCACCGACGAGGTCTCGCAGTACACCCGGGCAGGCTTCCTCGCCGAGGTCGGCAAGCGCACCGAGGTCTTCCTGCGCTTCTCCACCGTGGCCGGCGCGCTCGGCTCCACCGACGCGGTGCGCGACCCGCGCGGCTTCGCGCTGAAGTTCTACACCGAGCAGGGCAACTACGACCTGGTCGGCAACAACACCCCGGTCTTCTTCATCAAGGACCCGGTGAAGTTCCCCGACTTCATCCACTCGCAGAAGCGCGACCCGTACACCGGCGTCCAGGAGGCCGACAACGTCTGGGACTTCTGGGCGCACTCGCCGGCCTCCACCCACCAGATCACCTGGCTGTTCGGCGACCGCGGCATCCCGGCCTCCTACCGCCACATGAACGGCTACGGCTCGCACACCTACCAGTGGGTCAACGCCGAGGGCCAGGCGTACTGGGTGAAGTACCACTTCAAGACCAACCAGGGCATCCGCTCGCTGGACGCCGGTCAGGCCGCGGAGGTGGCCGGCGGCGACGCCGACAGCCACCAGCGCGACCTGCACCAGGCGATCGAGCGCGGCGTGTTCCCGTCCTGGACCCTGTACGTCCAGCTGATGCCGGTCGCCGAGGCCGCCGACTACCGCTTCAACCCGTTCGACCTCACCAAGGTGTGGCCGCACGCCGACTACCCGCTGGTCAAGGTCGGCCGCCTGGTGCTGAACCGGAACCCCGACAACGTCTTCGCCGAGGTCGAGCAGTCCGCGTTCTCGCCGAACAACTTCGTCCCCGGCATCGGCCCGTCCCCGGACAAGATGCTCCAGGGCCGCCTGTTCGCCTACGCCGACGCCCAGCGCTACCGCCTCGGCGTCAACCACACCCAGCTGCCGGTGAACGCCCCGCGCGCCACCGAGGCCGCCAACTACGGCCAGGACGGCTACAGCGCCCTCAACCGCAACGGCCGCGGCAAGAACTACGAGCCCAACTCGTACGACGGCCCCGCGCAGACCGACGAGCCGCTGTCCGCCCCGGTCGCCGTCTCCGGCCACACCGGGACCTACACCACCGTGGCCCACAGCAAGGACGACGACTTCTTCCAGGCCGGCGAGCTGTACCGGCTGATGTCCGAGGGCGAGCGGGCCCGCCTGATCGCCAACCTGGCCGGCTTCCTGGCCCAGGTCAGCCGCGAGGACGTCATCGAGAAGAACCTGGCGCACTTCCACGCCGCCGACCCGGAGTACGGCGCCCGCCTGGCCGCCGCGGTCGCCAAGCTCCGTGCGGGCGACGAGAACTGACGTTTCGTCAGGCTTGCCATCGAATCCACCCTCGGGCGGCCGGGACCTGCACCCCGGCCGCCGCGGCGGCCCCTCCCCCTCGGGCAGTGGGGGAGGGGCCATCGCCGTGTCCGGGCATATGCCTGTCAAGGGCGTCCCGGCACACCCGGGCGAATATCCGGCGACCGCCGATGCGTCGTCACCGCGCTGACTACCCTGAACGGAAGGCGCGAGCCGCCGGGGGAGAACGGGAGGGCGATGCCATGTCGACGGTCAGCCGAGGCCGGGGCCAGGACGACCTGCTGGGGCAGGGCAGCAGCAGCCCGTTCGGCGTGCTCCGCCGGGCGCTGCGCCTGCTGGAGGCGGTCGACCGGCGGCCGGACGGCCTCACCCTCGGCGAACTCGCCCGCGAACTCACCCTCCCCGAAGGGGTGGTGAGGCAACTCGCCGAGGAACTGGAGACCGAGGGCTACCTGGTCCACCTGGACGGCGCCTGGCTGCTCGGCGGCGCCTTCACCCTGCTCGGCGCCCAGCAGCGCGAACCGATGGTCCGGGTCCGGCTGCACCACCAGCTCGAGGAACTCCGCGACGAACTCGGCGCCGCCGTCTACTTCAGCCGCTACCACGACGGCGAACTCTCCGTCGAAGCCGTCGCCGCCGGCGACCACGCCCCCGCCGTCACCGAATGGGTCGACTTCCGCGCCACCGCCCACGCCAGCGCGATCGGCAAGTGTCTGCTCGCCCAACTCGACCACGACGCCCGGCTCGACCACCTCTCCCGGCACCCCGTCGCCCGGCTCACCGCCCGCACCATCACCGACACCGACCGCCTGCTCCACCGCCTCGACCGGCAGCCCGCCACCGTCCCCGTCCTGGACCTCCAGGAGTACTCGATGGACGCCGTCTGCGCGGCCGTCCCCGTCGTCGCCGGCAACACCGTCGGCTGCCTCGCCACCTCCCTGCCGGTCGCCCAGGCCCACCGGCTGCGCGAGGCCGCCGAACTCCTCACCCTCCGCGCGACCCCGCTGATGCTCGCCATGGCGGTCTGACCCGCCGTCGCGTCATGAGTTCCTCCGGTGGTTCCGAGGACTTGTGGGAGCGTTCCCAACCCGGGGAGCATGAGGCATGAGCGAACCGCTGCGCCGTCCCGTCATCCGGCCCTACCGACCCGCCGACCGGGCCGACCTGTTCGACATCTGCGTCCGCACCGGGGACGCCGGCGGCGACGCCACCGGGACCTACCCCGACCGGGACCTGCTGCCGACCGTCTTCGCCGCGCCCTACGCCGAACTCGAACCGGACCTCGCCTTCGTCCTCGACGACGGCACCCGCGCCGTCGGCTACGTCCTGGGCGCCGCCGACACCCCCGCCTTCGTCCGGCGCTTCCGCGAGGAGTGGCTCCCGCGCGTCACCGACCGCTACCCGCCGCCGTCCGGCCCGCCGCGCACCCCCAGCGAGGAGATGATCGGCCTGCTGCACACCCCCGAACGGCTCCTGCTCCCCGAACTCGCCGCCTACCCCGCCCACCTGCACATCGACCTCCTGCCCAGCCACCAGCGCGCCGGCCACGGCCGCGCCCTGATGGCCACCCTGCTGGCCGCGCTCGCGGCGAAGGGCGTCCCCCGCGTCCACCTCGGCATGGTCACCGCCAACACCCCCGCCCGCGCCTTCTACGACCGCCTCGGCTTCCACCCCGTCGCCGTCCCCGACCCGGGCCCGCTCACCTACCTCGGCCGGACCACCGACACCCGCGCGCTGTCGTAACTTCCTGCCACCATACGGTCGTTGACTTGTCCGACCGGTTCGCTCCGAAGGGTCCCGCGATGTCCGAGCCGTACTCCGCGATGGCGCAGCTGCACCTCGAACCCGAGGCGCTGCGCCGCTACCTCGCCACGCCCGTGCGCGGCAACCGGTGGGACGACTGGGACTCCCTGACCGGCTGGTACGACGCGGACGGCGAGGCCCGCGGCCTGCCGTACGCGCTCCACCCGGAGCCCGACCTGTCGACCGTCGACCACTGGCTGTCCGACCCGGACGACGACCACCGGGCCCAGCTGCGGACCTTCCTGCGCACCGCCGAGGAACCCGAACTGGCCCGGCTCGCCTACGACCCGGCCCGCGCCACGCTCACCCTGGTCAACCTCACCGTCGCCGCCGAGTCCTTCCGCAACCCGCTGTGGTTCCTCGCCCTGATCCGCGCCGCCACCCCCCACCTCGACCCCCGCGGCGGCTTCGCCGTCGTGCGCAACTACATCTGGCCCGGCCCCCACGACCGCCACACCCTCGCCGCGCTGCGCCTCACCCGCGGCACCTCCCGCCCCCTGCACCCCGTCACCGACGCCCACGCCTACCAGGCCGCCACCCGAGCCGCCGACGCGGCCTTCGACGCCACGGGACTGGACGAGACGGCGGGCGAAGCCGACGCGGTGGCCTGCCTGGACCGTCTCTGACCGACCGTCAGAAGGGCTCGTGGGGCCGGCCGGCCATCGCCGCCCGCACCACGGAGAGGCTGCGGCGCACGCCCAGGCTGTCCGGATGGGTGGCGCCGAAGACCTCCTCGACCTGGGGCAGCAGGGCTTCGTAGAGGGGGAGGGCGCTGTCGAGTTCCCCGGCCTGGGCGTAGGCGGCGGCGAGGTTGGCCCGGGTCGTCAGGAGGTCGGGGTGGGTGTCCCCGAGGGCCTGCGCGCGCCGGGCGAGGACGGTCCGGTAGAGCGGGACGGCGCGGTCGAGGTCCCCGACCATGTGGTAGCTGTGGGCGAGGTTGCCGACCGCTGCGAGGGTGTCGGGGTGGGCGTCGCCGAGGACCTCCTGCGCGTGCGCGAGGTTGGCCTGCCGCAGCACGACGGTGTGCGCTTCGTGGCCCTGGACGCGCAGGTACTGGGCCGCGGTGTCGTAGAGAGCGTCCACGGCGTCGTTCCGGTGCCCCGCCGGCCTGGTGCCGGCCAGCGCGAACAGCTGCGGCATCAGCACGTCCCAGAGGGCGGCCGCGTTCCCGGTCGGGGGACCGAGCGGGACCAGGACGTCGAGGAGGGCCTGCTCGGCGGCCCGGCGTCCGGCGGGTGAGCCGTCGGGTTCGGTCGGTGCGGTGACACGCAGGACGGTCTGGACGAGCCGGTGGACGCTGACGGCGTGTCGGGTGACGGTGGCCATGGTGTAGGCGCCGAGCAGGCCGAGGGCCTCGTGGAGGTCGTCGGGGTCCGCGCCGGGGTCCTCGAGCAGCGCCACCGGGATGTAGTCGGGCGCGAGCCAGGCGAGGGTGCGGAGGGTGTCGACGGCGAGCGGGTTGCGGGCGGCGAGGGCCCGCAGGGTCTGCGTCCAGATGCGGGCGATGGTGCGTTCGGCGTCGATGCCGTCGGCCGCCTTGTCGAGCTTGCGGGCAAGCCGCTCGCGGTAGGCGTCGACGGTGGTCGCCGGGTTCTGCCGGAGATAGCCGCCGGCCTGTTCGAGGGCGAGCGGCAGGTACCCCAACTCGGCTGCCAGCACGGCGGCTTGCCGTTGCTCGTGCGGGGTGGGCGGGCCGCCGGGGAAGGCGGACGAGCAGAGCAGGTCGGTGGCCTCGTCCGGGGCGAGGGTGCCGAGCGCGTAGGCCGGGACGCTGTGGGGCCAGCCGGTGGCGCGGCGGGTGGTGATCAGGTGGTGGCCGCCGCTGAGGGCGCCGAGGTAGGGGTCGAGGTCGGCGGGGGCCTCGGCGTTGTCGAAGACCAGCAGCCAGCCGGGGTGCCACTGCAGCCAGGTGGTGGCCCAGGCGCAGCGTTCGTCCGGGGCGGCCCGTCCGGCCCAGGCGGGGAACAGTTTCAGGGCGAGGGCGCCGAGGGACTGCTCGATGCGGGCGGGCGAGTCGGCGTTGATCCACCAGATGACGCCGTACTCGCCGCGGTGCCGGTGGGCGTAGGCCAGGGCGAGGGTGGTCTTGCCGATGCCGCCGAGCCCGTGGACGGCCGGGGTCTGGGTGATCGCGGTGCCGCCGCCGGTGGCCAGGGTGCGCTCCAGCCAGCCGAGGTCGACCTCGCGGCCGACGCACACCGGGACCGGGGCGAGGTTGCTCAGGCCGGGTGGCGCCTGGATGTCGCGGGCCGCGTTCAGGACCTCGGGCGGCAGGGCGACGGTGGAGACGTCGCCGGTGAAGGCGTTGGTGACGTGCTGCGCGGCGACCGACCGCTCACCGGATGCCTCGGTGCTCACGCACCGGTCCCGGGAGCGGGCGGGGGCGGGGTGACCCGGTTGTGGTTGCCGGTGATGACGGTGCCGATGGTGTGGGCGGCGATCGAGTGGCTGCCCGAGGCGGTGATCGTCACGGACCCGGGGACCGGCCGGGGCAGCAACGCGGCGATCTCGCCCAGGAGTTCGGGGTCCTCGCGCAGGGCGCGCTTGACCTGCCGGCGCAGGGCGGCGGCATCGGGGTCGGTGTCCTCGGCGGCGTCCTGTACGGCGTCCTCGATCGCCGCCCGGGCGGCGGCGGGGCGGCGGCGCCAGACGGCCTGGAGGATGCGCTGCCCGAGGTCGGCGCTCGCGTCCACGGCGGCGTCCTCCGCCCGGGTGAGCACCGCCCCGCCGTAGGCGCTCAGGGCCGAGGCCAGGTACGGACCGGCCTGCTCCACCAGCTGCACGATCTCCGTGCTCATCCCCGCCGCCCTCTCCTGGCCGAACTCGGCTTCTCCACGCGCCCTATGACGGAGCGTAGACCGAAGGCGCGGGCCGGGTTCGGTGATTCGGCGAGGACCGCCGGGGCATCACGCCCGGGTCGGGCGCAGGCGCAGCCGGGTGCGGCGGGCGGCGGTGGCGGCGACCGCGAGCGCGAGGACCGCGGCGGGCAGCGGCCAGGGGCCGGTGCGGGCGTCGGACAGCGTGGAGCCCAGGAGGGCGCAGCCGGCGGCGGCGGCGAGGACGGACTCGAAGGGGAGCGCCTCGCGCGGGGAGTCGGGAACGAGGGCGAGGTACAGCATCGGCCAGATGGTGAGGTACCCGAGGCCGAATCCGAGCCAGGTGGAGAGCCCGACGAGCTGGCCGGGCCCGCGGTTGACCAGGCCGGTGGCGAAGAGGTCGCCGGCCAGGACGAAGAGGGTCGCGCCGAGAAGCAGTCCGACGGTGCGGGCGGGGCCGAGCGGCGGCGTGCTGCGGCCGGTCGGGGCGGCGGAGGCGGGCGTGCTCATCTGCGGATCGTGACGGGGCGGCGTGAGCGCGGGGCGGCAGCGCGTCGGGGTCCGGGTGGACGCCGGGTGAACAGCGGGCGGTGCGCCCGGGGCGGGCGTCAGTCCGCCGTGATGCCCCAGTAGCCGACGGCGTCCGGGGCGCCACCCCGGTGGAGGATCACGCAGTGGCCGGCGGCGCGGTCGGGCCAGGGCAGGGCGTCGGTGTGCATCGCGTCGAGCCACTCGGCGAGGGTGGGGCGGCCGGTGGGGCACCAGGGGGTGATCTCGGCGGGGGTGAGGGGCCGCATGGAGGGGCCGTCGCCCGGGTGGGTGGGGTCGACGAGGCGGACCTGGTCGAGTACGGTGCCGGTTCCGCCGGTGAAGACGTACTCGTGCCAGTCCTCGTCCCGCCAGAGCTGATCGATCGTCAGGCCGGTGAAGCCGTGGTCGTCGCGGGCCAGCTCCTCGTCCTGGGCCCGGCGGAAGGCGGCCGCGAGATCGGGCAGGTACGGGCCCGTCTGGTGCCAGCCGTTGCCGCCCATGGTGGTGCTCCCTCGGATCCGTGGTGATCGACGAGGTGGAGCGTACCGGGAGCCGCCGACACGCCCGGGGGCGGACGGGCCCGGAGAACACGAAGGGCAAGGAAGCCGTTCCGCTTCTCTTGCCGTATCCAACTTATAGCGCATGGGGGGCCTTGCGGCAAGGCCCCCTCGGTGGCGCACAATCGCTCACCTGAGCCGGGAAACCCGCGCAATGTGCACAGAACGGGGCAATCCGTGCCGGATGGTGCGGAGCGGGCGCGGACGGCGTGGATCGGAGTTGATGAGGTGAATCCCCTGACGACTGGTGTGTTCGAACTGCCGGAGCGGCTGGCGGCGAAGGCGGACCCGGTGTTGATCGCCGCGGACGAGCGGCACTTCGTCGCGGTGGCGGAGACGCTGGAGCGGAACATCGCCGAGTTGAGCGGGAGGCTGGAGGAGGTGCTGCGCCGCCCGGGCGGGGCGGGCCGGGCGGCGATGGACCGCGACAACGAGGTGCACCAGCTGGGCAGCCGGCTGCGGACGCTGCGGCGGTTCGGGGCGGACCTGTGCCTGGGGCGGATCGTGCACGAGGGCGCGGACGAGCCGGTGTACGTCGGACGGCTCGGGCTCGCCGACGAGGACGGGCGGCGGCTGCTGGTGGACTGGCGCTCGCCCGCGGCGGAGCCGTTCTTCGCGGCGACGCACGCCAAGCCGATGGGCCTGGCCAGCCGGCGGCGCTACCGCTGGCAGCGCGGGCGGATCGGCGACTACTGGGACGAGGTGTTCACGGCCGAGGGCCTGGAGGGGCACGCGGCCCTGGACGACCAGTCCGCGTTCATCGCCAGCCTGGGGAGCTCCCGGTCGGCGCGGATGCGGGACGTGCTGGCCACCATCCAGGCCGACCAGGACGCGATCATCCGGGCCGGTTCGCGCGGCGCGCTGGTGGTGGACGGCGGGCCGGGCACCGGCAAGACCGTGGTGGCGCTGCACCGCACGGCGCACCTGCTGTACTCGGACCCGCGGCTCGGGCACCGCCGCGGCGGGGTGCTGTTCGTCGGCCCGCACCAGCCGTACCTGGCGTACGTGGCCGACGTGCTGCCCAGCCTCGGCGAGGAGGGCGTGCAGACCTGCACCGTGCGCGACCTGGTCGCCGAGGGGGCGGACGCCGGGCCGGAGGCCGATCCCGAGGTGGCGCGGCTCAAGGCGTCCGCGGGGATGGTGAAGGCGGCGGTGGAGGCGGCCGTCCGGGTCTACGAGGAGCCGCCGGCCGAGGGCCGCAAGCTCGTCACCGACTGGTACGAGCTGTGGGTCGACCCCGAGGACTGGTCGGAGGCCTTCGCCGCGCCCGGCCCGGGGACGCCGCACAACGAGGCCCGGGACCAGATCCTGGAAGAGCTGATCACCATCCTGCTGGAGAAGAACCAGGACGCCTTCGAGGAGGAGGACGGCGGGATCTCGCCCGAGCTGCTGCGCCGCGCGCTGCGCAAGGACCGGGAACTGCTCGGCGCGCTGCACCGGGCCTGGCCGATCCTCGAACCGACCGACCTGGTGGGCGACCTGTGGACGGTCCCCGCGTACCTGCGGCTGTGCGCGCCGTGGCTCACCCGGGAGGAGGTCCGGACGCTGCAGCGGGCGGACCCGCAGGCCTGGACGGTCTCCGACCTGCCGCTGCTGGACGCCGCCCGGCAGCGGCTCGGCGACCCCGGGGCCGACCGGCGGATGCGCCGGCACCGGGCCCGGGTCGCGGCCGACCGGGAGGAGATGGAGCGGGTGATCGAGAACCTGGTCCAGGCCGACCTGGACGGCGAGGGCGCGGTGGCGATGTTCCGGGTCGGCGACCTGCAGGAGGCGCTGGTCGACGAGAGCGCCCCGCCGCCCGTCGACCCGGACCTGCTGGCCGGGCCGTTCGCCCACATCGTGGTCGACGAGGCGCAGGAACTCACCGACGCGGAGTGGCAGATGCTGCTGCTGCGCTGCCCGTCCCGCTCCTTCACCATCGTCGGCGACCGCGCGCAGGCCCGGCACGGGTTCACCGAGAGCTGGACCGAGCGGCTGGAACGGATCGGCCTGGACCGGATCGAACTCACCTCACTGAGCGTCAACTACCGGACGCCCGAGGAGGTGATGGCCGAGGCCGAGCCGGTCATCCGGGCCGCCCTGCCGGACGCCAACGTGCCGACCTCGATCCGCCGCAGCGGCCTGCCGGTGCGCTACGGCGCCGCCGCCGAGCGGGACGCCGTGCTGGCCGAGTGGCTGGCCGCGCACACCGAGGGCGTGGCGTGCGTGATCGGCGACCCCGGTTACCCGGGGACGGCGCGGGTGCGCTCGCTCAGCCCCGAGCTGACGAAGGGTCTGGAGTTCGACCTGGTGGTGCTGGTCGACCCGGAGTCCTTCGGCGACGGCATCGAGGGCGCGGTGGACCGCTACGTGGCGATGACCCGGGCGACCGGCGAACTGGTGATCCTGCGGAGCCGAACGGACCGATGAGGCAACGAGGAGAGGCGACGGCGGGCGCCGAGAGGCGCGCCGCCGAGCCCTACGTCGACCCGGAACTGGCGGCCGCCCTGGCCGCCCGCGGCGGCGTGCCGGAGCCGCTCACACCGGAGCGGCTGGCCGGGTGGCAGCGCCGGGACGCCGCGGCCCGGCCGCGGCCGACGGTCGGTCAACTCGCCGACGGCGGGCGGTTCGAGGTCGCCGAGTACGACACCGGCCGGGTGCGGCTGGTCTGCGCCCGGCCGACCGGGGCGGACGGCCTGCTGCCGGTGCTCTACTACCTGCACGGCGGCGGGATGGTGAGCGGCAACGCGTGGTCGGTGCTGCCCCGGCTGCTGCGCGAGTGGGCGCAGCCGCTGCGGCTCGCGGTGGTCTCGGCGGAGTACCGGCTGGCGCCCGCCGCCCGGCACCTGGAACCGGTGCAGGACTGCCGGGACGGGATGCACTGGGTGGTCGAGAACGCCGGACGGCTGGGCCTGGACGCCGGGCGGACCGTGCTCGGCGGCAAGAGCGCGGGCGGCGGGCTGGCGGCCGGGCTGGCCCTGCTGCTGCGCGACACGGGCGGCCCGGCGCCGATCGGGCAGCTGCTGCTCAGCCCGATGCTCGACGACCGCGGGACCAGCCGGTCCGCCCGCCAGGCGGCCGGGCACGACACCTGGGACCGCACCTCCAACGCCACCGCCTGGCAGGCGCTGCTGGGCGAGCGGTACGGCACCGCCGAGGTGTCCCCGTACGCCGCCCCGGCCCGGGCGGGCGACCGGGACGAACTCGGCGCTCTGCCGCCCGCCTACCTGGAGGTGGGCTCGGCGGAGACCTTCCGGGACGAGGTGACGGCCTACGCGGACGGGCTGTGGCGGTGCGGCGGGAGCGCCGAACTGCACGTGTGGCCGGGCGCGTTCCACGGCTTCGACACGCTGGCGCCGGAGGCGGCGGTCAGCCGACAGGCCCGGGCCGCGCGCACGGCGTGGCTGCGCCGGGCCCTGGGGTGACCGTCAGCCCGGGCTGATCAGCCGCTGCTTGGCCAGGGCGAACTCGTCGGGGGTCAGCCCGCCGTCCCGGTGCAGGCGGTGCAGCCGTTCGAGCTGGGACAGGAGGTCGCTCGCGTCCTGCGGGGCGCCGGGCGGGACGTCCTGCGGGGCGTCCGGCTCGTCGACCTCGACGCGCAGGTCGGCGGGCCGGTCGGGCAGGTAGCGGACGGTGGCGCCCAGGCCGGCGCGGGGACGGGCGTACGCGGGGAAGCCGTGCGGGTGCTCCACGGTGTGCTCCGCGCCGTCCGCTTCGGTGTAACGCAGCGTCAGGGTGGTCCGGAACCGGCCCTCGTCCGAGGTCTCCGAGGGCTTGGCGACCGCGACCACCGTCGCGCGGGCGACCAGGCCCTCGGTGTGCAGCCGCTGCTCCCGCAGGGCGTCCTCGCGTCGGCGGGTCAGGTCGGCCAGGCCGTTGCGGCGGTCGGCCCGGGCGGTGGCGACGGCGCCGAGCGCACCGACCAGGGCCAGGCCGAGCCCCCACGCCCCGCCCGTGCCGCCGGCCGACGCGGCGGCGAGCACCAGGGCCAGGGCGGCGAGCGTCGAGGTCCCGGCCCCGAGGACCGGCCAGACCCGGTCGCCGCCCCGGGCCAGCGCCGCGCCGGACAGGAACGCCAGGAAGGCGAGCACCAGCAGCAGGCCGGCGTAGACGGCGCCCTCCCCGCCCGGCGTCGCGCGCTGCGCCCGGCCCGCGGCCCAGCCGCCGGCCGCGACCAGCGCGGCGAAGACGCCGATGGCGGTCCAGCGCGCGCCGGAGAGTCCGGGCCAGCGGGGCTCCGGCGGGATCACGACCTCGTCCATGGCGCGATGGTAGCGGGGCCGCGCACTGGTCCAGACCACCTGCGGTGAACGGCCGGTGGCGAACCGGGGACGGGCGGGCCGCGACGGTGACGCGCCATCAGGTCGGCTCGCCCGGACGGGGGGTGGGCGCTGGTCAGCCCGGCAGGACGGTGGTGGCCCAGCCGCTCGCGGCGGTGCGGGTGTAGCGGAGGCGGAGGTGGCGGCGCTCGGGGTGGCCCTGCCAGAACTCGGCGGTGACGGGGTGGAGGGCGTAGCAGTGCAGGGCGGGGGAGGAGGTGGCGCGGTCGGGCTCGGGGCGGACGGGGCCGCGCAGGCGGACCTGGCGGCCGTGCTGCGGCCAGTAGACGGTGAGCGCGGCGTCCGGGCGGGCGGTGAACTGGACCGCCTTGGGGGAGTCCGGTTCGGTCCAGAAGTGCCAGGCGGCGGCGGACTCGTCGACGTCGCGCAGGACCAGCACCCGGGCGTCGGGGCGGCCCTCGGCGTCGACCGTGGAGAGGGTCACCACCTGGGCGTCCGGGACGCCGGCCGCGAGGGCGTCCAGCAGCCAGGCGGTGAACAGCGTCGCCGGGTCCGCGGGGGCGGCGGCCGGGTCGAGCGGCGGCAATGCGCGGGTGGGGAGCACCGGGTGGGCGATCAGCGCGCGGACCAGCGGGGTCGGTTCGGTGCGGTGCGGCATGCGGGGCTCCCGGTTCGGCTGGGGTCACCCTAGCGGGCGGCTTATTAGACGCGATGTTGATAAGAAGTGTCGAAACCCTTGTCGACCCCACTACCCGCGAGTAGTTTGCCCCTGAGCCCGACACTCCACCCGCCGGTCAGGAGTCACCCCCCATGCCCCGTTCCACCGCCGACGTCGCCGTGCACGACAACCTGGTCCTCGAACCGCGCGACGTGCACTTCGACTGGTCCCAGCTGCCGCTGCACTGGATCCCCGACGAGCCCATGGCCACCCACACCATCAACGTGCTCCACCTGCTGCTCCCCGAGGGCGAGCGGTGGTTCGTCAAGGTGTTCAAGGAGGCGCTGCCGCTGATCCGAGACGAGCAGCTGCGCGAGGAGGTGCTGGGCTTCATCGGGCAGGAGGCGATCCACGCCGAGGCCCACCAGGAGGTGCTCGACCACCTGCTCGGCCAGGGCCTCGACCCGCGGCCGTACGTCCGGCAGGTCAGCTGGCTGTTCCGCCGGGTGCTCGGCGACAAGCCCGGGCTGACCGCCCGTCAGCGCCGCGAGAACGTCATCGAACGGGTCGCCTTCGTCGCCGCGATCGAGCACTTCACCGCCTTCCTCGGCAACTGGGCCCTCAACTCGCCCGGCCTGGACCGCGCCAAGGCCGACCCCACCATGCTCGACCTGCTGCGCTGGCACGGCGCGGAGGAGGTCGAGCACCGCAGCGTCGCCTTCGACCTGATGCGCCACCTCGACCCCGGGTACCTGCGCCGGATCCGCGGTATGGCCGTCTCCGGACCGCTCCTCATCCACCTGTGGATCCGCGGCACCCGCTTCATGCTCGCCGCCGACCCGTCGCTGCACGGGAGCATCGTGCCGACCTGGCGCGAGGCCGGGCGCGCCGCGAGGCGCGGCCTGCTGCCGGAGCCGGTGCGGTTCCTCCGCTCGGCGCTGCGCTACTTCGGCCCCGGCTACCACCCGACCCGGGAGGGGAGCTCCTCGCAGGCGCTCGCATACCTGGCGACCTCGCCCGCGTCGCGCGCGGCGGCCACGCACTAGGGCCTGTCTTCACACTGCCGTCGCAGCCCCGCGTCGGGAAGACAGGCCCTAGCGGCCCGCCCTCGCGCCCCCGACCGTCCCCCCTTCTCCTCCGGAGCCGTGTTCTATGGATCTCTCGACCCCGCCGCCCGACCTGTACGGCCGACCGAGGGCGGATCGGTTCTTCCAGCGGTTGACCTCGTTCGGCGACTGGTACAGCCCGGCGCTGGGGCGGCCGGGACTGCGGCGCAGCCCGCGGCGGCCCCAGGCGCGCGCGGTGCCACCGCTGCACCTGGTGGTGACCTCGCACGAGACGGTCGCCGACGGGGTGGTGGAGCTGCGGCTGAAGGACCCGTCCGGCGGGATGCTGCCGTCGTGGCAGCCGGGCGCCCGGCTGCTGGTGACGCTGCCCTCGGGGCGCGAGCGGCACTACTCGCTGTGCGGCGACCCCGCGGACCGGCACGGCTACCGGATCGCGGTGCGGCGGATCGCGGACGGCGGCGGCGGATCGGTGGAGATCCACGACGAGCTGCACGTGGGGGTGCGGCTGCGGGTGCGCCGGCCGCGGAACGGGTTCGCCTTCTGCGGGGAGGAGAAGGTGCTCTTCCTGGCCGGCGGGATCGGCGTCACCCCGCTGCTGCCGATGGCCCGGGCCGCCCAACTCGCGGGCCTCGACTGGCGGTTGGTGCACACCGGCCGGACCGCGCAGGCGCTGCCGTTCACCGCGGAGCTGAAGGCGCTGGACCCGTCGCGGGTGGAGATCCGCACCGACGACGTGCACGGCGTCCCGGACGCGGCACAGCTGCTGGCGGGCGCGCCGCCCGGCGCGGCGGTGTACGTCTGCGGGCCCGCGCCGATGCTGGTGGCGGTGCAGCGGGCGCTGGACGCCTCGCCGGCGACGGCGCTGCACTACGAGCGGTTCGGGGCGGCGCCGATCCTGGACGGCCGGCCGTTCACCGTCCGACTCGGCGCCGACGGCGAGACGTTGACCGTTCCGGCGGACCGCTCGGCGCTGGACGTGGTGCGCGAGGTGCGGCCGGAGCTGGCGTACTCGTGCAAGCAGGGGTTCTGCGGGACGTGCGTGCTGAAGGTGGCGTCGGGGACGCCAGAGCACCGCGACCGCCGACTGACCGACGAACAGCGCGCGGCCGGCCTGGTGCTGCCGTGCGTGTCCCGGGCCGGCGAGGGCGAGACCCTCGTCCTGGAGGTGTGAGATGAAGCACGACCTGCCGCAGTTCCCGTTCGAGGAGCGGGACCTGGCGAGGTTCCGGGAGGTCCAGCAGCTCGCGTACCACTGCGCGGAGCAGGTCGCGGCCTGGATCGAGCCCGGGGTGACGGAGCGTCAGGCGACCGCGAAGCTGCGGCGCTGCCTGGTGCAGGAGGGCGTGCAGGACTTCTTCCACGTGCCCTTCGCCTGGTTCGGCGACCGGACGGCGTTCCGGCACTTCCACACCCCGCTGCAGTTCTTCGCGGGCTCCCGGGTGCTCGAGGAGGGCATGCCCTACGTGCTGGACTGCGCGCCGGTGGTCGACGGGTACACCGCGGACATCGGCTACGGCGGCAAGGTCGGCGAGAACGCCGTCTGGGACCGGCTGGCGCAGGACCTGAAGGTCTACCGGGAGCTGATCCTGCGTGAGGTGAAGGCGCGCCGGACCCTCTCCGAGGTGTACGCGGCGGTGGACGCGCAGATCGCCGCGCACGGCTACGACAACCGCCACCAGGTCTACCCGGGCCGGGTGATCGGCCACCAGGTGACCCGCACGACCGCCCGCGGCCCGGCCGGGGTGAACCTGTTCGGCTTCGGAGTGCGTACGCTGCAGACCCTGGGACGCGAGCTGGTCAAGGAACGCCTCGAAGGCCGCTCCCCGCTCTGGGCCGGCGGCAAGGCCTCCCGCCACGCCCCGACACCCGGCCTGTGGGCGGTCGAACCGCACATCGGCTTCCGGGAGGTGGGCATCAAGTTCGAGGAACTCCTCGTCGTCACCGACGACGACGCGTTCTGGCTCGACGACGACCTGCCGCACGTGCGGCGCTGGGCACTCCTGGAGGACGCCGCATGACCGAGATCCGCCGAAGCACCGTCAACTCCGGTGGTCTGACGCTGGCCGTGTACGAGCAGGGCGACCCGGCGAACCCCACCGTGGTGCTGGTGCACGGGTATCCGGACGACCACAGTGTGTGGCATGACGTGGCCGCCGATCTGGCGGTCGACCACCATGTGGTGCGGTACGACACGCGCGGTTCGGGGGCTTCCGGGGTGCCGGCGCGGCGGGAGGACTACCGGCTGGAGCTGCTCGGGCAGGACCTGTTCGCGGTGGCGGACGCCGTCAGCCCGGACCGGCCGGTGCACGTGGTCGCGCACGACTGGGGCAGCGTGCAGTCGTGGGAGGCGATCACCACGCCCGGCTCGTACCGGCGGATCGCCAGCTACACCACGATGTCCGGGCCGTGCCTGGACCACATGGGCCACTGGATCCGGCACCGGCTGCGCCGCCCGACGCCCCGTCACCTCGGCCAGCTGCTGCGGCAGGGCCTGCACTCCTGGTACATCGGCCTGTTCCACCTGCCGGTGCTCGCCCCCGCCGCCTGGCGGCTCGGCCTGGCCCGGCTGTGGCCGCGGGTGCTGCACGACCTGGAGGCGGTCACCCCGCGGGTCGGGCACCCGCAGCCGACGCTGGCCAGGGACGCCGTGCACGGCATCGAGCTGTACCGGGCCAACATGCGGCCCGCGGTCTCCCGCCCGCGGGAGCGGTTCACCGAGGTGCCGGTGCAGCTGATCACCCTGCAGCGCGACCACTACGTCTCCGACTTCCTCTCCGAGGGGCTGGAGCAGTGGGTGCCGCGGCTGACCCGGCGCGCGGTGAACGCCACCCACTGGTCGGCGCTGCTGGAGAAGGGCCCGGCGATCGCCGGCCTGGTCCGCGAGTTCGCCGCCCGCGACCACACCGACCCGGTGCAGGAGCCGTCCGGCGGCGGGGAGCTGGTGGTGGTCACCGGAGGCGGCAGCGGCATCGGCCGGGCCACCGCGCTGGCCTTCGCCGACCGGGGCGCCCGGGTGGTGGTCTGCGACCGCGACCTGCCCGCGGCGCAGCGCACCGCCGAACTCTGCGCGCTGTCCGGCGTCAAGGCCGCCGCGTACCAGGTGGACGTCAGCGACGGAGCCGCGGTGGACGCCTTCGCCCGGCAGGTCGCCGTCGACTTCGGGGTGCCCGACGTGGTGGTCAACAACGCGGGCATCGGCCACTCCGGCACCTTCCTGGAGACCACCGAGGAGGAGTGGCGGCGGGTCCTGGACGTCAACCTGTGGGGCGTCATCCACGGCTGCCGGGCCTTCGGCGAGCTGATGGTCGAGCGCGGCCAGGGCGGACACATCGTCAACCTGGCCTCCGCCGCGGCCTACCTGCCGTCCAAGGTGCTCGCCGCGTACGCCACCTCGAAGGCCGCCGTCTACATGCTCTCCGACTGCCTGCGCGCCGAACTCGCCCCGCACCGGATCGGCGTCTCCACGATCTGCCCCGGCATCGTCAACACCAACATCACCCGGACCACGACCTTCTCCGGCCTCGGCGACGCCGAAGTCGCCGACAAGCAGGCGAAGGTGTCCAAGATGTACGCCCGCCGGGGCTTCCCGCCGGAGAAGGTCGCCGCGGAGATCGTGCGCGCCGTCCGCACCGGCAAGCCCGTCGTCCCGGTCACCGTCGAGGCCAAGGCGGCCCGACTGCTGGGGCGGCTCAGCCCCGGGCTGCTGCGCAAGGCGGCCCAGATCAACGCGGGCTGACGCGGCGTCGGTTCGCCGCAAGAACAAGGAGCGGGGGAACGGCGGTGCGGCCCGGGGGTCGCACCGCCGTTCGTGCTGCCGGAGTTCAGCCGAGCGGGCGGCAGAGTACGGCGTCCGGGACGCCGTAGTGCAGCCACTTCCAGGTGTAGGCGACGCCGGCCAGGTACTCGTTGTCGGCGCACTGGCCCTTGTAGGAGCCCGGCGCCCAGTCGCTCGCCTGCGAGCCGCCAGTCGCGGGCCGGTTGTCGCCGTGGTCGAACCAGACGTTGCGGCCGCCGGTGGGCAGCGGCGCGGCGGCCGGGGCGCAGAGCAGGGCGGACATCGCGTTGGAGCGGACGCTGTAGCCGACCGCGAAGGTGTTGTCGGGGCACTGGAGCTTGTTGTAGCCCGACGCCCAGTCGGACCTGACGTACCGTTCGTCGGTGACGGTCACCCAGTCGCCCGCGGCGGTGGCGGGCTCGGTGGCGTCCGTGCACAGGCCCCGGGAGGAGCCGCGTCCCAGGCCGACCACGCGCTGGCCGTCCGGGCAGTTCGCCTTGCGGTTGCCGCCGCTCCAGTCCGGCAGGGAGAGCATGCGGCGGGAGACGTCGAAGTCGGCGTGGTCGAGGTCCAGCAGGTTCCAGTGTGTCACGGGGGCGATCCGGCCGGTGGCGGACGGGGCGCTGACCAGCCGGTTCCAGTACTCGGCGCGCCAGTCGCCCGGGTCCTCCAGGCTGAGCGCGCGGCCCGCGGTGTCGAAGTGCAGCAGCGCCCAACTGTCGTTCGGGACACCGGCGTTCTGCCAGCCGACCAGTGGCCAGATGGCGAAGTCGGTGTCGTGGGCGGCCAGGATCGCGGTGAAGGCGTCGAACCAGGCGTGCTCCTTGGCGTCGGTGTCGCCGCGCCCGCCGGCGCCGAACTCGCTGATCCACACGGGGGCGGTGAAGTGCTGGCCGGACTGGGTGACGAACAGCGCCTCGTCGTCGACCACCTGGGCCAGCTGGTCGGGGGTGAAGTCCTGGTAGCGCGGGTCACCGGTGGAGCCGGGGCCGCTGCCCGCACCGGTGTTGGCCGGGCCTGTGTAGCCGTAGAAGTGCGCCGAGTAGACCAGCTTGCCGGAGTCGATCAGCGTGTGGGACAGGGTGCGGACCGGGGTGAGCTGCGGCCGGCCGTGGCTGAACCCGGCGGCCGGGATGCCGTACCAGTTGATGCCCTCCATCACGACCAGCATGTCCGGGTCGGCCTGGAGGATCCGGTTGCCCGCCTCCTCGAAGGCGGAGAACTCGTCGTGGGCGTCGCCCAGGCCCCAGTTGGGGTCGTCCCAGGTGTCGCGGCGGACCTCGTTGCGCAGGTCGGCGCCGACCACCCGCTTGTTCGCCTTGTAGCGGTTGACCAGGAACACCCAGTCGTCCTCCCAGGCCTGCGTGGACTGGCCGCTGTTCCAGCGCTCGTTGCCGTCCAGGCCGCAGCAGAACCGGTAGCTGGTGGTGTGGTTGTTGAGGATCACCGCGAATCCGTCGGCGGTCAGCGCCGCCACCACCGCGTCGTAGACCTGCAGCGGGGTCCGGCCGCGCAGCTGCGGGTTGGCGGTCACCGCCGCGTCCGGGACCGCCGCGGTGTCGTGGATCAGCGCGTTGGCGAACGGCAGCCGGACGCTGTTGATCCCCAGCCGGTGGAACCCGGCCAGGATGTCCGCCATCGGCGCCCGGTCCAGCCCCAGCGGGATGTTGTACGAGACCTGCCCGGCCTGGTTGTTCGCCGGGTCGGTGGTCGACCCGCTGCCCTCCCAGGTCCCCTGCGCGCCGGCCCAGTTGCCGGCCTTCAGCTTGAATCGGCCGCCGTTCGCGTCGACGATGTACCGGCCCCGGGTGCTGAGCGGACCGGTCCAGGACGCGGCCAGCTGCGGCCCGGTGAGGACGGCGGGGGCGCCGGTCGCCGTGGAGGCGGCGACGGCGGCGGTCGTGGTGGTCAGCGTGAGGCTGATCGAGAGGGCGGCACCGGCCGCCAGGACGCGTTGGAGCAAGCTCTTCATGGCCATCCCGAGAGGGTGAGGGGAAGGGTGGCGGCGCATCGGCCCGCCCGCGCCCCAGGTCGTGCGGAGCGGTCCGGCGCGGCGGCGGGCCAGGACCTTACTACCCGTCAGTAGGTGTCTGGACAAGTCCCGGTGTCGAACATTCGGCGCCCAGGAGAAAACCGGCTGCACCGCGGTTCGCCCGGGCGGCAGACTCGCCTGCATGAACGCCGTCGAGGACCTCGCCCTGCGCCACGTGGCCGCCCGCAGCACCGGCGGCCCCCTGCCCCCCGGGCTGGACGTCACCCTGCACTTCCACCCCGACCGGCTGATCGCCGGCCGCCCGATCCTCGCGTCGATGGCCGAGGACGGCGTCTACCGCTCCCAGTTCTCCACCGGGACCAGCAACGGCGGCCTCACCGCCCACCCCGGCGGCGACCGCTGGCACTGGGAGAGCCGGATGTTCGGCGGCGCGTACGACGACGCCCCCGCCGAGCGCCGCCCCGTCTACGGCGCGCTCAACCACCGCCGCAGCCCGTACGGCGGCGCGCCCCGGTTCGGCTCCGGGTACTTCCGGCTCACCGCCGCCACCCTGCACCGGGCCACCTTCTGCTACCCCGACAGCGTGCTGGACCCCGAGGACTTCGGCACCGCCGCCGCCATGGCGCTGATCGCGCTCGCCGAGGCCGACACCCGGGACGCGCTCGACGACTACGTCGAGGCGCACCTGCACGGCCCGGTCCGCCTCGCCGACCACGTCGACGCGCTCGTCCTCGACCCGTGCTTCCGCGACACCGAGGTGGAGGCCGCCGCCCGGCTGCTGCCCTGCCGCCTCGAATGGCACCCCGGCTACCTGCTCACCGTCGAGGAGCTCGCCCGCCACCCCGACTACCGCGGACCCGGGTTCACCGCCCTCGGCGCCGAACTCGCCCGCGACGGCGTCCTCGACGCCCGGCTGATCGGCGCCGCCGCCCGCGCCGGCCGGCACGACCCGCAGGACCTGAAGCGGGTCTGGCACCTCCTCGCCCGCTACGGGCGCCGGGCCGTTTCGTAGGATGGCGGTCCATGGACCTGACGACCGCCCTGGCCTCCTTCGCCCTCGTGGTGGGCCTGCTGACGCTCACCCCCGGACTCGACACCGCGCTCATCCTGCGGACCGCCGCCCTCGGTGAGCGGCGCCGCGCCTGGGGCGTCGTGCTCGGCATCCAGACCGGCACACTGCTGTGGGGAGCCGCCTCCTCGGCCGGCATCAGCGTGCTGCTGACCGCCTCCCGGGCCGCGTACGAGACGCTGCGCTGGGCCGGCGTGTGCTACCTGCTGTGGATGGGCGTGCAGATGCTGCGCTCCCGGGGCGGCGCGGTGGACGAGGCCGCCGGGACCGCGGCGGCCCACGGCGGGCTGTGGGACGGGTGGCGGCGCGGCACGCTGACCAACCTGCTCAACCCCAAGGTCGGGGTGTTCTACGTCGCCGTGCTGCCGCAGTTCATCCCCGCCGGTGCGCCGCACCTGGCCACCGGCGTGCTGCTGACCTGCGTGCACGTGGCCGAGGGCACGCTCTGGTCGGCCGTGCTCATCGCCTTCGCGCACACGCTGCGCGGGTGGCTGCGCCGCCCCGCCGCCCGCCGCGTGCTCGACCGGGTCACCGGGGTCGCCGTCCTGGGCTTCGGCGTCAGACTGGCACTGGCCGACTGAGCGGACGGCATGTCAGCACCCTTGCAGATTAAGGCCGTTCGGCTCTCCGGCGCCGCCTAGAGTGCTGACTGTGACCGAGGAGCCGGAACTCATCGCGGGCCGCTACCAGTTGGTGGAGCGCATCGGGCAGGGCGGGATGGGCCGGGTCTGGCTCGGCCTGGACCGGCAGCTGTTCGACCGCGAGGTGGCGGTCAAGGAGATCCTCTTCCCGCGCGGGCTGGAGGACGCCGAACGGGCCCTGCTGCTGCAGCGGTTCACCAGCGAGGCGCGCGCGGCGGCGATCCTCAGCCACCCCGGCATCGTCACCATCCACGACGTGGTCGAGCACCGCGGCGCGCCCGTCATCGTGATGGAGTTCGTCCGCGGCCGCTCGCTCGCCGCCGAACTCCGCGAACACGGCCCCCTGTCGGTCCGGCGGACCGCCGAGATCGGCGCCGCCCTGCTGGGCGCCCTCACCGCCGCCCACGACGCCGGGATCGTGCACCGCGACCTCAAGCCCGACAACATCCTGCTGGCCCGCGACCGCACCGTCCTCACCGACTTCGGCATCGCCCACCTCGCCGACGCCACCACCAGGCTGAGCCACAGCGGCACCGTGATCGGCACCCCGCTCTACATGCCGCCCGAGCAGTTCGAAGGCAAGCGCCCCACCCCCGCCAACGACCTGTGGGCCCTCGGGGCCACCCTCTACCACGCCGTCGAAGGCCACCCGCCGTTCGACGAGGACGGTGCTGGCCGAGATGCAGCGCGTTTCCTTCGACGGCGTGACCGGACCCGTCACCTTCGACCCCTACGGTGACACCACCAACCGCCAGTTCTCCGTCTACACGGTGCAGAGCGGAGGCTGGGAGTTCACCACGTCGGACGCCTACCGGCCCTGACCGGAGGGACTCCTCGAACCGGTGTCCTGCGAGATCGTGCTAGCACGTGATCGAACTTCATGGGAGGCTGCTTCCCGCTCGGGGGGGCTTGGAGCCGTCCTGGGCTGCACATTCATCGCAGACGAGGACTCAAAGACCATGACCAGACCGATATCGGTCACCCCGGGCCGGCGGTGGCTGGCCGGGGCGGTGACGACGGCGCTCGCCGCCGCG
>NZ_JBSFXE010000012.1:0-197805 GCF_053595195.1 Kitasatospora sp. NPDC002522 | reverse complement strand
CACCCCACCCACCCCGCCCCGGAGCAGGAGGCGCGCGGCCGCCCCCCCCCCCCCCGCGCGCCCCCCCCCCCCCCCACCCTGCCGCTGCGGATGATCGTGGTCGACAACGCCACCGCGATCGTCCCGATCGACCCCGAGGACCCCCGCAAGGGCGCCGCGCTGCTGCAGAGCCCCGGCGTGGTCGCCGCGCTGCGCGCCCTGTTCACCCAGGTCTGGGAGCACGCCCGCCCGCTCGGCGAGACCGTCCAGCGCGACCCGCACGGCCTCACCGGCCAGGAACGCGAACTGCTGCGGCTGCTCGCCGAGGGCCTCACCGACGAACGGGCCGGCCAGCGCCTCGGCGTCTCGCTGCGCACGGTGCGCCGGATGATGGCCGACCTGATGGTCCGGATGGACGCCCGCAGCCGCTTCCAGGCCGGGCTGCAGGTCGCCGCGCTCGGCTGGCTGGAGGCCGCCGAGGAGGACGCCACGGCCTGACCCGCCGTCACCACCGGGGCCGGAAAAGGGCGCGGGCCCCCGCCCGGAAGGACGGGGGCCCGCGCCGCGGGTGCTGCGGACTACCGGTAGTAGCCGGTGATGTCGGCGATCAGGTGCACCTGGCCGTCGTTGTTGTACAGGTCGACCTTGCCGTTGACCACGGGGACCACCACCAGGTTGGGGATGGTCTGGCCGGTGGTGAAGTTGAGGTTCGACGCCGCGCTGCGGGCCTGCCCGTCCGGGTAGACCGCCACGAAGCTCGGACCGGTCGGCTCGGTCGCGGTGACGTTCAGCACCACGGCGGTGACGTCCGCGGGCACGCCGGCCCGGCCGGCCACCTGCAGCGCGATCGACTGCTGCCGGCCGACCTTGTCCGCCGGGGCGCCCAGGCCCGAGCGGGTGTCCAGCAGGCGGGTCGGGCCCGCGCTGACGAAGGACGAGCCGCCGGAGGTCCGGTAGTAGCCGGAGATGTCGGCGATCAGGTCGACCGTGCCGTCGTTGTTGTACAGGTCGACCTTGCCGTTGACCACCGGGACCACCACCAGGTTGGGGATGGTCTGCCCGGCGCCGAAGTTGAGGTTCGACGCCGCGGTGCGGGCCTGCCCGTTCGGGTAGACCGCCACGAAGCTCGACGAGGTCGGGTTGGTGGCGGTGACGTTCAGGACCACTGCGGTGATGTCGTTCGGCACGCTCTTGCCGCCGCCCAGGTCCGCGCCCGCCACCTGCAGGGTGATCGACTTCTGCGCGCCGACCTTGGCCGCCGGGGCGCCCAGGCCCGCGCGGGTGTCCAGCAGCCGGGCCGGGCCCGCGGTGGACAGCTTGGAGGCGCCGCCCTGCGAGTAGTAGCCGGTGATGTCGGCGATCAGGTCGACCGTGCCGTCGTTGTTGTACAGGTCGACCTTGCCGTCGACCACCGGCACCACGACCAGGTTCGGCACCGTCAGACCCGGCGTCACGTTCAGGTTCGACGAGGACGAGCGGGGCTGGCCGTTCGGGTAGACCGCGATGTAGCTGTACGAGGTCGGGTTGGTGGCGGTGACGTTCAGGACGACCGCGGTGATGTCGTTCGGCACGCTCTTGCCGCCGCCCAGGTCCGCGCCCGCGACCTGCAGGGTGATCGACTGCTGGGCGCCGACCTTGGCCGCCGCGCCGCCGATGCCCGAGCGGGTGTCCAGCAGCCGGGCCGGGCCGGCCGGGGTGTAACCGCTGGCCGCCGGCGTGTTGTTGGCGACCACCTGCACGTCACTGGCCTTCAGGTAGGCCAGCCGGTGGTTGTAGCGGATCGGGTAGTAGGTGTCGTTGCCGACCACCCGCGTCTTGTCGTTCGGCGCGTCGCCGTTGATGTTCTGCGCGTAGAAGAAGTCGCTGTCCAGCGCCACCGGGCTGCCCGCCAGGTACGCCTGGCCGGCCGGGATGGTCGCGTCGTACGGCGTCGGCGCCAGCTTCGAGGTGTCGATGCCCGCCGGGTACGCCGTCAGCTCCGGGTAGGTGCGTCCGTACACCGGGATCGAGGCCGCGCCCGCCTTGGCGGTCAGCACGGTCTGGTCGGTGCGGTTGTCGGCCGCCGCGCTGCGGAAGTTCGGGTTGGCGAACCAGGCCTTGGTGCCGCCGTACCAGATCGCCGTCCAGTCGCCCTGCTGGTCCGCCACCACGTAGCTGGTGCCGGCGACCGCCTTGGCCCGGGTGTCCGCGGCCTGCGTGGTGCCGCCGTTGACCAGCGTGGTGCCGTTCGGCGCGGTGTACAGGTAGACGAAGTTCTCCGGCCGCGCCGCGATGCCGTCCACCGGCGGGGTGTTGGTGGAGTCGAACGCCGGGGCGATGGTGACCTTGCCGCCCGGCAGCAGCACGCCGCCGGTGTTGGCCCGCACCGGCGCGCCGAGCAGGTCCATGTAGTGGTTCCAGTCCCAGAACGTTCCCGGGTCCCAGTGCATCCCGGCGATGGTGGCCTGGGTCGGGCCCGGCACGTCGTCGTGGCCGATGATGTGCTGCCGGTCCAGCGGCACCTGGTACTTCTCCGCCAGGTAGCGCACCAGCGTCGCCGACGACTGGTACAGCTGCTCCGAGTACCACGGCTGGGTGCCGGTCGGGAACGCGTAACCCTCGTGCTCCACACCGATGCTGTGCATGTTGACGGTCTTGTTGCCCGCGTGCCAGGCGATGTTCTTGTCGTTCACCATCTGGGTGACGTGACCGTCGTTGGCCCGCACGATGTAGTGCGCGCTGGCCTGGGTGGCCGGGTTCTTGAAGGTGTTGACCGACCCGTCGAACCCGCCCTCCGTGTCGTGGATGACGATGTACTCGATCTGGTCGCCGTCCGCCGGACGGTTGGAGATCGTGTAGTTGCCGTACGAGGTCGGGTCCGACGCGTTGGTCAGGTCGTACGCGGCCTCGACGAAGTCGCAGTTCAGCGCGGCCGGGCACTCGACCGGGTGCGGCTCCGGGTTGGACGTCAGCGGGGCCAGCGCCGGAGCGGAGGCCTGCAGCGCCGTCCGGGCGGTGCCCCGGGAGGCGGCGCCGGTGCCCGTGCGGGCACCCGACTTGTCCGCGGACTTGCCGGCGCTCTTGTCCGCGCCCTTGGCGGGCTTGACGGCCGCGGCGGGCAGCGCGGGCAGCGAGCCCTGGCCGTCGGCGGAGGCGCGCGGCGCGGTGCCGGTGCTCGCCTTGCCCGCCGCCAGGCCGGGCTCGGCGGCCAGCGCCACCAGCTGGCCGTCCGCGGTGGTGCGGGCGGCGCCGAGGCGGATGGTGTTGAACACCCGGTCGGCGAAGGCGTGCCCGCCGTCGTCGGTGGTCGACTCGGAGAACCGGGCCACCGCGTCGTACCAGGCCGACGGGTCGGCGGAGACCGCCCGGCCGGCGTCCTGCTGGTACTTCGTCAGCAGTGCCGCCGCGCCGCGGATCGACTGCGCGGCGTCCGACTTCAGCTGCGCCGACGGACGCTTGATCAGCTTCGCGGCGCGGTCCAGGGTGTGCAGCGCCGGGCTGTCCTTCACCTCGACCGGGGCCGCCTTGGCCGGGGCCGCGTCGCCGTCGCCGCGGCCGTCCGCCTCCGGGCCGGGGCCCTGCGCCAGCGCCTTGGCCACCGCCGCCGGGTCGACCTCGGTCAGACCCATCACGTTGTAGTTGCCGGTGGTGCTGGGCTGGCCGGCGTGCTGCTCCCAGCGGCTCTGCTGGTACGACAGGCCCAGCAGCACGCTCTGCGGCACGTGGAACTCGTCAGCGGCGGCGGTGAACGCGCGCTGCAGCTGGTCCGGCGGGACCGGCGCTGCCGACGCCCGGGTGTCGGCACCGGCGACCAGGGCGAACCCGGTCGCCGAGGCGGCCACGGCGGCGGTCAGCGCCAGTGGTATCCGCAGCCGGTGCCGACGGCGGTGGGCCGGGTGCCCGGCACCCGGTGGAGTGGCTCGGTGGGCAGTCAACTGCGACCTTCCGGTGGGTCCGGCGCGGCGGCCGGAGAAGAACGGGGCCCTTCCCGGGGGCGCGCGGGGCGCGGCCGAACCCGGGGGAGCGGTTGACGCTAGCACCAACTGATACGCACACGGCGGGCCGGGGGTTGTCCGACACTCGTGGAGATTCGGTGCCGGTTCCAACGGGCGTGACGCCCCGTCAGCTCACCGCCGGTGCTTGCCGCCGCTCGCCGTCGGCGTCGGGTACGGAATGCGCAGCTTGCGGGCGAAGGGGGCCACCGAGGCACCCACGCCCAGCGGCCGGGCGAACAGGAACAGCGACACCAGGATCGCCAGCGAACCGGCGGCCAGCGCGGCCAGGTTGCCCGGCAGCGAGGCCCCGAACCGGCCCGCCAGCCAGTGCGCGGCCAGCGCTCCCGGCACGCACGCCAGCACCAGGCCCAGGTGCAGGACCACCACCCGGCCGCCGTCCAGCCCGCTGCGCCGCGGCCCGTTCCGCAGGCCCAGGTCCACGGTGGCGTTCGCCCCCGGCGCGAAGGCGTCGGTGCGCAGCACCAGGGTGGCGTCCGGCGCGCCTTGCGGGGTCGGCGCGGCCTGCGGGGCCGCCGCCGGCAGGGCGCTGCGCAGCCGGCGGCCCAGCGCGGTGCCGGTCACCGCCACCGACACCAGGCAGGCCGTGGTGTGCGCGACCGCCATGCCGATCACGATCCAGCGCACCGGCAGCACCTCGTACGCCACCCAGGACAGGCCGGCGTTGACCACGGTGGTGATCACCGTCAGCCAGAACGGGGTGCGGGCGTCGCCCATCGCGTAGAAGCCGCGGGCCAGCGCGTACTGCGCGCAGAACGCGGGCAGGCCGATGGCGAAGGCCATCAGCAGCTGGGCGATCACCCAGGCGTCCGCCCGGACGTGCGAGGAGGTGCCGTAGCCGTACGCGGCGACCGCGATCTGCGGGGCCAGCGCCAGGAAGATCACCGCCGCGGTGACGATCATCGCCGCGGAGGAGCGCAGCATCCCGGACAGGTCCTCGCCGATCTTCCGGTAGTCGCCCGCCGTCGCCGCCCGGGACATCCCCGGCAGCAGCGCGGTGACCAGCGAGATGGTGATCACGCCCTGCGGGACCACGAACAGCTGGTAGGCGTTGGTGTAGGCGAAGTTGCCCAGGCCCTCGACGTAGCCGGCCTTCTGCGCCGCGGTGCCCGCGCCGGTGCTCAGGCTGGAGATCACCGCGAACGCCAGCTGGGTCACCACCACCAGCAGCAGCGCCCAGCTCGCCGAGCGCAGCGGCCGGGTCAGGCCCGCCCCGCGCCAGTCGAACCGCGGCCGGAACCGGAAGCCCGCCGAACGCAGCGAGGGCAGCAGCGCCGCGGCCTGCACCACGATGCCCAGCGTCGAGCCCAGGCCCAGCAGCAGGGTGTCCCCGGAGGTGACGCTGCCGACGCCGGTGGCGTGCCGCCCGACCAGCAGGTAGACGCCGAACACGCCGATCGCCACCACGTTGTTCAGCACCGGCGTCCACATCATCGCGCCGAACCGGTCGCGCGAGTTCAGCACCTGGCCGAGCAGCGTGAAGACGCCGTAGAAGAAGATCTGCGGCAGGCAGTACCGGGCGAAGTCGATCGCCAGCTCCCGCTGCGCGCCCTCGAACTGCGAGTACAGGTCGACGATCTGCGGGGCCGCCAGCCAGGCACCGAGCGTCAGCACCACCAGGATCACCCCGCACAGGGTGAGCAGCCGGTCGGTGTAGGCGACGCCGCCGTCCTTGTGGGTCTGCATGGCGTGCACCAGCTCCGGCACGAAGACCGAGGCCAGCGCACCGCCGATGAGCATCATGTAGATGATGTTCGGCAGCGAGTTCGCCACGTTGAACGCCTCGCCGACCGGGCCGGTGGTCAGCGCCGCCACGATCACCGCGCTGCGCACGAAGCCCAGCGCGCGGGAGGCCAGCGAGCCCAGCGCCATGATCAGCCCGTTGCGGGCGGTGGAGGCGGCGGGCTTGGCCTTCGCCGGCTCGCCGGCGGGTTCGCCCGCGCGCGGCACCGGCACCGGCGAACCCGGGGGCCGCGCGGGCGGCGGCGGGAAGCCGGGCTGCTGCGCGGGGATCCGGCCCAACTGCACGGTGGGCTGGTCGTACGGGGGATGGCCCCCGCCCTGGGGCTGGTACGGGCCGCCCTGCTGGGCGTACGGATCGGCGGGGCCGTCGGCGGTGTGCATGGTCCTCGGACCCCCCGTCACTAGGCGCCCGTCCGGCGGTGCGTTGGTTTACGGAGAACGGTGCAGGTCCGGGCTCCACATGCCGGTTGCAGGGTGCACCCAGCCGCAGAAGTCTGCCCCAACTCGGCACCCGTTGGGGAGTCGGGTGCCGGGTGAGGATGATCCCGTCCGGGCGGGGCCGCCGTCCGACCCGCCCGCGCGGCCCGCCCCGGGGCCCCGTTTCGGCCCGGAATCACGCGGAATGCCGCCCGCGTCCGTTCCCTCCCCCGGAGGAACCCGGCACGCAGGTGTGACGTTCCTCACGATCAGTCAGGAACCGTCCCGGTCACGGCCGGGCCGCGCCTTCTCCGCCGCCGGGGCCGCGCCGGCCAGCACCCGCTGCACCCGCGGTCTGGTCCGCCAGTCCACCCGGCGGGCGTCCCGGAGCAGCGCGCCGGGCCGCCAGAGCTCCACCGCCACCGTCAGGCCGGTCAGCACCGCCGCCGCGGCCAGCCAGCCCGCCAGCACGTCGCTCGGGTAGTGCACGCCGAGCGCGATCCGGGTCCAGCCGACCGCCAGCACCGCCGCCAGCGCGATCCCGGCCGCGACCGCCCGCCCGACCCGGTCCGCCCGCGGCCACAGCAGCGCCAGCAGCACCCCGCAGGTGATCGCCGAGGCCATCGCGTGCCCGGACGGGAACGAGCCGCCCGGCACGCTCGCCACCGGGTCGGCGAAGTGCGGCCGCGGCCGGTCCACCAGTGCCCGGCCCGCGTTGCCCACCGCCCAGCCGAGCAGCGCCTGCGCGGCCGCCCAGCCCGCCAGCGCCCGCGCGCCCAGCGTCCACAGCCACACCGCGGCCACCGCCAGCAGCGAGCGCATCACCACCGGGCCGCCCAGGTCGGCCAGCGTCCGCATCGCCGCCGTCCACGCGGTGTGCCCGCTCGCGAACCGGTGCAGCGCGGCCACCCACCCCTGGTCCAGCCGGGCCAGCGGGGACCAGTCGCCCTCCACCAGCGCCAGCAACACACCGAGCAGCGCGACGGAAACCACCGCCACCGCGGCACAAGCGCGCAGGTTCCGGCGTTGTACCGGAGAGCGCGGGCCGGGCGCGGGTTCGGCGGGTGCCGGATCGGCTGACTTGGACATGCCTGACACCTTCCCAGCGGCGGGCCCCGAACCGGCGCAGCGGCGATAGCGATTCGGCATCGGTTGTGCGGATATGCCGCGAAGGCGGCGGAAAGATCCGGTGCCGAAGGATTGACCGCCGGGTGTGCATCCCCGGTCACGCTGCGTGTACCGATCGGATGAAAATCGGCAGGATACTGCATGAGACCGGAAAAACTGAGTGACTTGGGAATGTTGTCCGATTTCTGTGCGTTGGATCGTTACGTGTGAGCCACCGGATGGCCCACACACCTGTGCCGGGCGGCGGATCGGAGCCCGCCGGGCAGCGTCAGTGAGGGAGCAAGCATGGCCACCCGTGCCGTCGTACGCGACAGGGCCGATCGGACTCGCACCGCCCGCCCGACCAACCTCGAGGCCGACCGCGACCTGGTCGGCATGTACCTCGACGAGATCGCCAGGACGCCCCTGCTCGATGCCGCCGAGGAGGTCGAGCTCTCCCTGCGGATCGAGGCCGGGGTCTTCGCCCAGCACCTGCTGGAGCAGGGCGAGCTGCCCGAGGGTGCGACCCGGGAGGAGCTGCAGGCGATAGCGGACGACTCCGAGCGCGCCAAGGACGTCTTCATCCGCTCCAACCTGCGGCTGGTCGTCGCGGTGGCCCGGCGCTACCCGCGCAGCGGCCTGCCCCTGCTCGACCTGATCCAGGAGGGCAACGCCGGCCTGGTCCGCGCGGTGGAGAAGTTCGACTACTCCAAGGGCTTCAAGTTCTCCACCTACGCGACCTGGTGGATCCGGCAGGCGATCACCCGCTCGATCGCCGACCAGTCCCGCACCATCCGGCTGCCCGTCCACCTGGTCGAGGAGCTCGGCCGGATCCGCCGGGTCCAGCGGGAGCGGTCCAAGGAGCTGGGCCGCGAGCCCGAGCCGGCGGAGATCGCCGCCGAGCTGGACACCACCCCGGAGCGGATCAAGGACGTGCTGGACTGGGCCCGCGACCCGGTCAGCCTCAACATGTCGGTCGACGACGAGGGCGAGACCCAGTTCGGCGACCTGGTCGAGGACACCGGCGCGACCTCGCCCGAGGACGCGGTCATGGTGATGCTGCGCCGCGAGGAGCTGGACGACCTGATCGGCCGCCTCGACGACCGCACCGCCTCGATCATCCGCAGCCGCTACGGCATGGAGGACGGCCGCGAGCGGACGCTGACCGAGGTCGGCAAGCAGCACGGCCTGACCCGCGAGCGGATCCGCCAGATCGAGAAGCACGCCCTCGCCGAGCTGAAGAAGATCGCGGACCACGCGGGCTTCGAAGCCGCCTAGCCGGGGCGCTCTACAGTGGACGGCATGGCCAACCAGGAACAGCACGCCGACCAGCCCAAGCCCCGGCTGGTGTTCAAGGACCCGTTCGACCAGCAGAGCGGGGACGACACCGACCGGGGCTGGGGCGAGTCGCGGGGGGACGGTGAGCGGGGGCTGGACTGGTACGCGAGCCAGCGGCCCCCGCATCACGGGGAGAAGTAGCAGGGTCAGCGGCGCACCAGCGCGTCGCGGATCTCGGTGAGCAGCTCGACCTCCGTCGCCTCCAGCTCCTCCGGGGTCTTGCGCTTGGCCATGAAGTGGTTCATCGGCAGGATCAGCAGGAAGTAGACGACAGCCGCGGTGATCACGAAGCTCAGGACGGCGCTGAGCACGGACCCCCACAGGATGAAGATGCCGGAGGTGACGTTCCCCGCGGCGTCGACGGTGCAGGGCCCCTTGAGGCATGAGCTGTAGGAAGCCAGGTCCTTGGTCCCGAACAGACCGACCAGCGGGTTGACCACGCCCTTCACGAAAGCGTTGACGATGTTGGTGAACGCGGCGCCGATGACCACGGCGACCGCCAGGTCGACCACGTTGCCGCGGAGCAGGAATTCCTTGAAGCCCTTCATGCCGCGTCGAACGGCGTCAGCCCCATAAGGTCACGGGTGAATTCCCAGCCTTCCGGTTGACGCGGCGGGGCAGCCGGGCGGGCCGGGGGAGAGCGTGCCGGGCGGGGGAGCGCCGGGGCGCAGCGGCCCCGCGGTGAGGGCGGTGGCGAGTGCGAGCAGCCCCGCGGCCAGCAGCCCGGGCCGTCGGCGCACGGCCTGGCGCAGGCGGTGCCGGCCGCGGCCGGTGCCCCGGATCGGCGGGAAGTCGGGCACCTCGCGGCGCGGCGGGACGATCGCGGCGGGCAGCGGGGGAAGCACGAAGGCGGTCACGGCGGCGGGCCTTTCCACGAGGCGGCGGGGGTCGTGCCGGCCATCCTGCGCCCGGCCGGTGCCAGGGACGGAGGGGTTTGCCGGGGCTGTGGACAACCCGGACCTGTGGACAACCGCGCTCACCCGCCCGGGTGAGGCGCTGCGCCGTCCGGAGCAGTCACCCGTAACCGTCCCCGGAAAGCCGGAAGCCCCGGCGGCGCGGATCGCGCTGCCGGGGCTCGTGAACGACCGGGGGGAGCGGCCTCAGCTCGCGGCCGGTGCCGAGGTGGAGGTGCTGCCCGAGGAGGACGAGGCGGCCGTCGAGGTCGAGGGCGTCGAGGCCGGGGTGGCGGACGACGAGCTCACCGAGCTGCTGGAGCTGGAGCGGCTGTCGGTGCGGTAGAAGCCGGAGCCCTTGAAGACCACGCCCACGGCCGAGAAGACCTTGCGGAGCTTTCCCTGGCAGTCGGGGCACGTGGTCAGCGCGTCGTCGCTGAACTTCTGCACCGCCTCGAGGCCGTTGCCGCACTCGGTGCACTGGTACTGGTACGTGGGCACTTCCGCTTCCTCCTGCACTCCCCCTGGCACTCTGACTCGATGAGTGCTAACGACGGTCAATGATGCGGCATTCCGCTGGTGGAGTCCAGCGCCTCAGCCCTGCTGCGCGGCCACGGCCGGCGTGCGCCGGCCGGTGACTCCCCTGGCCACGGTACGTGTAGCGGAGCCCGGGGCGAGCAGCAGACGGCGCATCGTGACCAGCGCCACCAGGCCGAGGCCGGATCCGACCAGCGGGACCAGGAAGCCGAGCGACGGGCCGCCGTGGTCGATCAGCTGGCCGGCGGCGGTGGAGCCGACGGCCAGGCCGAGGCCGATGGCGCCGGTCAGCCAGGTGAAGGCCTCGGTCTTGGCGCCGTCGGCGACCAGGGTCTCCACCAGCGTGTAGCCGGTGATCAGGGTCGGAGCGATGGCCAGGCCGCAGAAGAGTCCGGCCACGGCCAGCGCGGTGAGGTTCGGCATCGCCCACAGGGTGGAGCAGCCGACCACCAGCAGGGCGTAGCAGCCGAGCATCCGCTGCCGGGCGGAGCGCTTCCAGGCGACCAGGCCGTAGAGCACGCCGGCGATCATCGAGCCGGCCGCGAACAGGCCGTAGACCGGGCCGCTGAGGCCGGGGCTGCCGGCCCGTTCGGTGGCGGCGGTGATGGAGACCTGGAGGGCGCCGAACACGGTGCCGAGGCCGAGGAAGGCGCCGGCCAGCAGCCGTACGCCGGGGGAGGCGAGGGCGGAGGCGCGGCGGCGGCCGGGTGCGGCGGGGCCGGTGGGCGCGGGTGCGGTGCGGCGCTGGGCGGCGAAGGCGAGGCCGCCGAGCAGGGTGAGCGCGGCTTCGGCGGTGAGGCCGGCGGCCGGGCTGACCGCGGTGGCGACCAGGGTGGCCAGCACCGGGCCGACCACGAAGGTGAACTCGTCGGTGACCGACTCGAAGGCGAACGCGGTGTTCAGCACGGCGGGCCGCTCGCTGAGCCGGCTGACCCAGCGGGCCCGGACCATCGCGCCGATCTGCGGCACTGAGCCGCCGGCCGGGGCGGCGGCCAGGAAGAGCGTCCACTCGGGGGCGCCGCCCAGGGCCAGGGCGATCAGCGCGGCGACCGCGACGGCGTGCACCAGCACGCTGGGCAGTAGCACGGCGGCCTGGCCGTACCGGTCGGCGAGCCGGCCGGTCTGCGGGCCGATCAGGGCCTGGGCGACCGCGGCGGTGGCGGCGACGGCGCCGGCCAGGCCGTAGGAGCCGGTGGTCTCGCGCACCAGCAGCACGATGCCGAGGCCCAGCATCGCGTAGGGCAGGCGGGCGGCGAGGGCGGGGAGCAGGAAGGTGAGGGAGCCGGGGGTGCGCAGCAGCGTCCCGTAGCCGGCGCGGGTGGTGGTGGGGTCGTCGACCGGTCGGCGGGCCGCCACGGTCGGTCCTCTCTGCTGCCTGGTAGCGCGGACCGGTGCGGGTGTGACCGGGACCGGCGCCGAGAGTCGTCCTCGAGCGCGTCGACCGGGGTAGATACCGGGCCCGGGCGGTTCCCCAGGGGCGTCCGGCCGCCGAGCGGTCGCGCCGACTCTGCATCAGGCAGAAACGGAAAAAGCGTGTGTCTGCCTTCAGCTTACCGGTTCAGCGGCGCTTCTTCCTGGAAATGGAAGGTGAACCTTCCGCGGACTGCAGCCAGCCCGCGAGTTTGCCGCCCTGGTCGACGGCCCGCAGCCGGCGTTCGGCGGCCTCCGAGACCTCGTCGGTGGTGACCACGAGCAGTTCGTCGCCCTCGCGCAGCACGGTGATCCGGTCCGGGACGAAGCTGCTGCCCTCGCGGACCACCAGGGTGACCGCGGCGCCCTTGGGCAGGCGCAGTTCGGAGACCTCGACGCCGGACATCCGGGAGCCGGGGGCGAGGGAGACCGAGAGCAGGTGGCCGTGCAGTTTCTCCAGCGGCGCGGACTCGATGCCCAGGTCCTGGCCGAGGTCGCCCTCGCCGATCCGCAGCCACTTGGCGACCAGCGGCAGGGTGGGGCCCTGGAGCAGGGTGAAGACCACCACCAGGATGAAGACCACGTTGAACAGCTGCTGGGCGTCGGTCGCGCCGGACACCAGCGGGATGGTGGCGAGCACGATCGGCACCGCGCCGCGCAGGCCGGCCCAGGACAGCAGGGCCTGCTCGCGCCAGGGGACCCGGAACGGCGTCAGCGAGACCAGCACCGAGGCGGGGCGGGCGAGGAACACCAGCACCGCGCCGGCCACCAGGCCGGGCACGATCGCCGAACCCATGGTCTCGGGGGTGACCAGCAGGCCGAGCACCACGAACATGCCGATCTGGCCGATCCAGGCCAGGCCGTCGGCGAAGCCGCGCACCGCGGGTCCGTGCGGCAGCTTGGAGTTCCCGAGGATCACCGAGGCGATGTACGCGGCGAGGAAGCCGGAGGCGTGCAGCAGCGCGCCGCCCGCGTAGGCGAGCACGATCAGCGCCAGCACCGCGATCGGGTACAGGCCGGAGGAGGGCAGCGCGACCCGCCGCACCGCGTACGCGCCGAGCCGGCCGACCGTCCAGCCGACGGCCGCGCCGATCGCCAGCTCGACCACGATGGTGCCGACCAGCACGTACCAGGGGTCGAGCTCGCCGGTGGTGGCGAAGGCGACCACCAGGATCACCACGGGGGCGTCGTTGAAGCCGGACTCGGCCTCCAGCAGGCCGGTCAGGCGCTTGGGCAGCGGGACCATCCGCAGCACCGAGAAGACCGCGGCGGCGTCGGTCGAGGAGACGATCGCGCCGAGCAGCAGCGCGGTGCGCCACTCCAGGCCGACCAGCCAGTGCGCGCCGGCCGCGGTGACGAAGACCGAGACGGCGACGCCGAAGGTGGCCAGCACCGCCGCGGCCGGGACCACCGGCTTGATCGACGGCCAGCTGGTCTTGAGTCCGCCCTCGGCCAGGATGACCACCAGCGCCGCGTACCCCAGCACCTGGGTGAGCTCGGCGTTGTTGAAGCCGATCCCGATGCCGTTCTGCCCGAGCGCGACGCCGATGCCGAGGTAGATCAGCAGGGATGGGAGTCCGGACCGGGTGGAGAACCGCACGGCGACCACGGCGAACAGCAGGATCACCGCGGACTCGAGCAGCAGCTGGTTCAGGTGGTCAACGGTCACGCAGGGGCACCTCGGTGGCCGGAGGAGAAATCTGACGGATCGTTACTCAGTCTAACATTTTACTTGATCTTTACGCTAGTCCCTTCTTTCATCCGGGGCCGGTAGGGTCCCTGCGGACCCACCGTGCACGTCCCCCGTGCACGGCGCTCCGTGCCGTCGCCCTAATGTGGTGACCTGTCACGGCCGCAAGCTCCCTCATCACAAGGATTCGGATGCCCCGCTCGAAGAAGTTCCGGCGCGCACGTCTGATCGTGATCCTGCTGGCCGTGCTGCTGGTGGCGGGGCTGACCGGTGGCGGCTGGTGGGCGGTGGGAACCGTCCGCTCCTCGTTCCCGCAGACGACCGGCAGCGTCAAGGTGGCCGGGATGTCCGCGCCGGTGGACGTGAAGCGGGACGACAAGGGCATCCCGCAGCTGTACGCCGACACCGACGCCGACCTGTTCCGCGCCCAGGGCTACGTGCAGGCGCAGGACCGGTTCTGGGAGATGGACGTCCGACGGCACGTCACCTCCGGGCGGCTGTCCGAGATGTTCGGCTCCGCCTCCGTGGACAAGGACACCTTCCTGCGCACCATGGGCTGGCGCCAGGTCGCGCAGAAGGAGTGGGACACCGTCCTCTCCGAGGACACCAAGCGCAACCTGACCGCCTACACCGAGGGCGTGAACGCCTGGCTCGCCGAGCACCCGGGCGGGGCCGGCGCCTCGCTGGAGTACGCGCTGCTCGGCACCGTGAACAGCGGGTACCAGCCGGAGAAGTGGGACCCGGTCGACTCGGTGGCCTGGCTGAAGGCGATGGCCTGGAGCCTGTCCGGCAACCTGCAGGAGGAGATCGACCGCTCGCTGCTGTCCCAGGACTTCGGCGCCGACCAGATCGCCCAGCTGTACCCGGACTACCCGTACGACCGCAACGGCACCATCCTCAAGACCGGCAAGGTCGCCGCCGACGGCACCTACACCCCCGGTGAGGGCGCCGCCCTGCCGGCCCCGGCGGGCAGTGCCACCGGTGGCAGCAGCGCGCAGAACCGGGCCGCCGTGCAGGGCCTGCTGAGCGACCTGTCCGAGCGGGTCGCCGACCTGCCGGCGCTGCTCGGGCCGCAGGGCCAGGGCATCGGCTCCAACTCCTGGGTGGTGGACGGGGCCCACACCACCACCGGCAAGCCGCTGCTGGCCAACGACCCGCACCTCGGCCCCGGGATGCCGTCGATCTGGTACCAGATGGGCCTGCACTGCCGCACCGTCTCCAAGAGCTGCACCTACGACGTCGCCGGGTACACCTTCGCCGGCATGCCCGGCGTGGTGATCGGCCACAACGCGAACGTCGCCTGGGGCTTCACCAACCTCGGCGCCGACGTCACCGACCTGTACCTGGAGAAGGTCACCGGCCCGGACACCTACCTGCTCGACAACCAGGAGCAGAAGCTCACCCTCCGCAAGGAGACCATCAAGGTGGCCGGCGGCGAGGACCGGACCATCACCGTCCGCACCACCAAGGACGGCATGCCGCTGATCTCCGACCAGAGCTCGGAACAGCAGAACGTCGGCAAGTCCGCGCCGGCCGGCAACGCCGCCCCCGACCGGGCGGCCGGCTACGGCGTGGCGCTGCGCTGGACCGCGCTCAACGCCGGCAAGACCATGGACGCCGTCTTCAAGCTCGACCGGGCCGCCGACTTCAACGACTTCCGCGGCGCCGCCCAGGACTTCGCGGTGCCCGCGCAGAACCTGATCTACGCCGACACCAAGGGCAACATCGGCTACCAGGCGCCCGGCCAGATCCCGGTCCGCACCAAGGGCGACGGCCGCTACCCGGCCCCCGGCTGGGACTCCGGCTACGCCTGGAGCCCGAACTACCTGCCGTTCAAGTCGCTGCCCTACGCCTACAACCCGCCGACCGGCTACATCGTGACGGCCAACCAGGCCGTCGTCGACCCGGCCTACAAGCCGCTGCTCACCACCGACTGGGAGTACGGCACCCGGGCCAAGGAGATCACCGACCAGATCCAGGACAAGCTGAAGAACGGCGGCCGGATCTCCCCGGACGACATGCAGTCCATGCAGCTGGACAACACCAGCGTGATGGCCAAGACGCTGGTCCCGCTGCTGCTGAAGGTCAACGTCTCCGACGCGTACGTGCGCGAGGCGCAGGACCTGCTGAAGGACTGGAACTACCACCAGGACGCCGACTCGGCCGCCGCCGCGTACTACAACGGCGTGTGGCGGGCGCTGCTCACCCTCGCCTTCGGGCAGAAGTTCCCGGCCGACCTGCGGGCCAAGGGCGACTGCCTGCTGGTGCGGCAGAAGCGCGACAACACGCTGCCCGACGACGCGCTGAACGGCGCCGCGCAGGCGGTCACCGAGTGCGGCACCCGGGACGCCTCGCAGGCCCAGCCCGACGGCGGCGACCGCTGGATGGAGGTGGTCCGCCAGCAACTGGCGCACCCCGACTCCGCATGGTGGGACTACATCGACTCCAACCACCAGCAGCAGCACGGCCTGAACAACCTGCTCGCCGAGGCGCTCAAGGACGCCCGGCAGGACCTCACCTCGCGGCTCAGCAAGGACATCAAGACCTGGAGCTGGGGCCGGCTGCACCAGCTGACCCTGCAGGAGCCGACCCTCGGCAGCGACGACTCCTCGCTCGCCTCCGGCGTGGTCCAGCGCCTGCTCAACCGCGGCCCGTACAAGCTCTCCGGCGGCACCGCCGCGGTCGACGCGGCGGGCTGGAACGCCGCCGCCGGGTACGACGTCGACTGGATCCCGTCGATGCGGATGGTCGTCGACCTGAGCAACTTCGACGCCTCCCGCTGGATCAACGTCGGCGGCGCCTCCGGCCACGCCTTCCACGCCAACTACAACGACCAGACCGACCTGTGGGCCAGGGGCGAACTGCTGCCCTGGGCCTTCGGCAAGGACGCCGTCGACAAGGCCGCGAAGAACACGATGACGCTCACCGCGGGCTGAAGCGGGTCACCCCGTCCGGGGTGACCACCGCGTCCACCGGGAGGTCGTGCGGCTCGGCCGGCACGGCCTCCCGCAGTTCGTGCGAGTACAGCAGGGTGGCCAGCAGCGGGTGCGCGCCGGCCCGGGCCAGCCGGGCCAGCACCCGGTCGTAGCTGCCGCCGCCGCGGCCCAGCCGCACCCCGCGCCGGTCCACCGCCAGGCCCGGCAGCAGCACCACGTCCGCCGCGGTCACCGCCTCCGCGCCCAGCCGGGCCCCGACCGGCTCCAGCAGCCCGCGGCCGGCCGGCACCAGCCGGGTGTCGCCCTCGTACGGCGCCCAGTCCAGGTCGTTGTCGGGCAGCAGCACGGGCAGGAGCACCCGCGCCCCGGCGGCCGCCAGCGCCGCCAGCAGCGGGCGGGTGCCCGGCTCGGCGCCGACCGAGACGTACGCCGCCACCGTGCCACCCGGCGGCACCAGCGAGGCGGCGTGCCCGGCCAGCGCGCGGGCCGCCCGTTCGCGCGTGTCGGGGTCGAGCGCCCGCCGTTCGGCGAGCAGCCGTGACCTCAGGGCCGCCTTGTCGTTGGGCATGTGATCAGCAGACAACGGACATCTCTCCCAGCTCGCCACCGTTCGCGGTGACACGAGCCTGACACGTCGAGGCCGCCCCATGTCCACCCCGCTCCTGCTCCAGGCCCTGGCCGCGGTCGGCGCGACCGCCCCGGCCGCCGCCGGCTGGTACCGGCTGCGCGGCCGCCGCGCCGCGGCCGGCGCCGCCCGGCGGGAGGCCGAACTGCACGAGCGGATCGCCGAACTGACGGCGGAACGGGACGAACTGCGGCGCACCGCCTCCTGCGACCCGCTCACCGGGGTGTGGAACTACCGCCACCTCCAGCTCACCCTCGACCGCGAGATCGAACGCGCCCGCCGGGCCGAGGCCGCCGCCGCCGAACCCCGCCCGCTCGCCGTGCTCATGGTGGAGATCGCCGGCTTCGACGCGGTGGTCGCCGCCCACGGCCGGGCCCGCGCCAACACCATGCTGCGCGAACTCGCCCAGCGCCTCGCCGTGGAGATCCGCCGCGGCGACACCCTCGGCCGCTACGGCGGCGAGGAGTTCCTGGTCCTGCTGCCCGACACCGGCGCCGAGGGCGCCGCCCAGGTCGCCGAACGGCTCTGCTGGACCGTCCGCCGCCACCAACTGACCGACCGTCACCCCGGCGAGCGGGCCGCCCCCGGCGCCCGTAGCGGCCTCACCGCCGCGATCGGCCTGGCCGTGCTGCCCCGCGACGGCGCCCACGCCGCCGTCCTGCTGCGCGCCGCCGACCGGGCGCTCACCGAGGCCCGCGAGGCCGGCGGCGACTGCTGGCGCCCGGCCCGCCCCGGCACACTGGACCCGAACACCGCCGCGCTGCCCGATAGGGTGTCCACCGGCCCAGGCGGGGCCACCCCCACCCCGCCCGAGACCGCCGACACCAGTCGGGCGGCGGTCAGCGAAGGGGCTTGACGACTGTTTCACCCTGCTCTCAGCCGGGCGGAATCCACGCCTCAGTAAGGTCTACGCATGACGAAGACGCACGCCCGCACCCCGGTCACCAAGGCGGTTGTCCCCGCCGCCGGACTGGGAACCCGGTTCCTCCCCGCGACCAAGGCCACTCCCAAGGAGATGCTGCCGGTCGTCGACAAGCCGGCCATCCAGTACGTGGTCGAGGAGGCCGCCGCCGCGGGCCTGCAGGACATACTGATGGTCACCGGCCGCAACAAGCGGGCCCTGGAGGACCACTTCGACCGGGCGTACGAGCTGGAGGAGCTGCTCACCCGCAAGGGCGACCACGACCGGCTGCGCCGCGTCCAGGAGTCCGTGCAGCTCGCCAACATGCACTACGTCCGGCAGGGCGACCCCAAGGGCCTCGGCCACGCCGTCTCGGTCGCCGAACAGCACGTCGCCGGACAGCCCTTCGCGGTCCTGCTCGGCGACGACCTGATCGACCCGCGCGACCCGCTGCTGTCCCGGATGATCGAGGTCCAGCAGGAACTCGGCGGCTCCGTGGTCGCCCTGATGGAGGTCGACCCCGCGCAGATCCACCTCTACGGCTGCGCCGCGGTCAAGCCCAACGGCTACGGCGACGACGTCTTCCGGATCACCGACCTGGTGGAGAAGCCGGACACCGCCGACGCCCCCTCCAACTACGCGGTGATCGGCCGCTACGTGCTCGACCCCGCCGTCTTCGACGTGCTGCGCGACACCAAGCCCGGCCGCGGCGGCGAGATCCAGCTGACCGACGCGCTGCGCGAACTCGCCACCCGCGACCAGGACCACGGCGGCCCGGTGCACGGCGTGCTGTTCAAGGGCCGCCGCTACGACACCGGCGACCGCGCCGACTACCTGCGCGCCATCGTCCGGCTGGCGTGCGAGCGTGACGACCTCGGCCCCGAGTTCCGCGACTGGCTGCGCCAGTTCGTCGCCGCCGAGATGCAGGACTGACCCCGCAACGACCACGGGTACGACCACCACGAAGGCGAGAGTGAGCGATGACCGGGAAGCCCGACCCCTGCTGTGAGGGCGCCGAGGCCCCGGCGTCGCCGCGCCTGTGGAGCGTCGACGAACACCTCGCCGACGTGCTCGCCGCGGTCGCACCGCTGCCCGCGATCGAGCTGCAACTGCTCGACGCCCAGGGCTGCCGGCTCGCCGAGGACGTGCACGCCGGCGGCGACCTGCCGCCCTTCGACAACAGCTCGATGGACGGCTACGCGGTGCGCACCGCCGACACCGTGCGGGCCACCGAGGAGTACCCCTCGGTGCTCGCCGTGGTCGGCGACATCGCGGCCGGCGCGGGCGAGCTGCCCAAGGTCGGCCCCGGCCAGGCCGCCCGGATCATGACCGGCGCGCCCGTCCCGCCCGGCGCCGAGGCCGTCGCCCCGGTCGAGTGGACCGACGGCGGCACCGGTACCGGCCGGGCCGCCGACTCGATGGGCGCCGCCGTGCCGGACGAGGAGGTCCGGGTGCTGCGCCCGGTCGGCGAGGGCGCGCACATCCGCCGCCGCGGCAGCGACGTCGCGGCCGGCGACCGGGTGCTGGACGCCGGCGCGGTGCTCGGCCCCACCCAGCTCGGGCTGCTCGCCGCGATCGGCCGGGGCGCCGTCAAGGTCCGCCCCCGCCCCCGGGTGGTCGTGCTCTCCACCGGCAGCGAACTCGTCCAGCCGGGCGAGCCGGTCGGCCCCGGACAGATCTCCGACTCCAACTCCTTCACCCTCACCGCCGCCGCCATCGCGGCCGGCGCCGTCGCCTACCGGGTCGGCGGCGTCCCCGACGACGCGGCGACCCTGCGCGCCGTCCTGGAGGACCAGCTCGGCCGGGCCGACCTGATCGTCACCAGCGGCGGCGTCTCGGTCGGCGCGTACGACGTGGTCAAGGAGGTCTTCGAGAGCTACGGCGGCGTCGACTTCCGCCGGCTGCGGATGCAGCCCGGCAAGCCGCAGGGCTTCGGGCGGATCGGCGCCGGGACCGGCGTGCCGCTGCTCGCCCTGCCCGGCAACCCGGTGAGCGCCTACATCTCCTTCGAACTGTTCGTCCGCCCGGTGATCCGCACCATGCTCGGCTTCGCGGCCGAGCAGGTGCACCGCCCGGTGGTGCGCGCCACGACCACCGCCGCGCTGCGCTCCCCGGCCGGCCGCCGCCAGTTCCTGCGCGGGTCGTACCGGGCGGCCGACGGCGCCGTCGCCCCGGTCGGCGGCGAGGGATCGCACCTGGTCGGGGCGCTCGCCAAGGCCGACTGCCTGATCACCGTCCCCGAGGACGTCACGGCGCTGCCCGCCGGCAGCGCCGTCGATGTGGTCCTTCTCACGGACTGACCGGGGCGGGGCTGTACGGTAGCGCGGTATTCGCACCGCGCCACTGGAGCACTTCGTGACCGACACACCCCCCGGCGACCGTCTCACCCACGTCGACCACACCGGCGCGGCCCGCATGGTCGACGTCTCCGCCAAGACCCCCACCACCCGGGTCGCGGTCGCGGCCGGCACGGTCCGGGTCGCCCCGCGGGTGGTGGAACTGCTGCGCGGCGAGGGCGTCCCCAAGGGCGACGCCCTCGCGGTGGCCCGGATCGCCGGGATCATGGGCGCCAAGAAGACGCCCGACCTGATCCCGCTGTGCCACCCCATCGCGCTCTCCGGCGTCACCCTCGACCTCCGGGTCACCGACACCGCCGTGGAGATCACCGCCACCGTCCGCACCGCCGACCGCACCGGTGTCGAGATGGAGGCCCTCACCGCCGTCGCGGTCGCCGGCCTCACCGTCATCGACATGGTCAAGGCCGTCGACAAAGCGGCCTCGATCGAGAACGTCCGGGTGCTCAGCAAGACCGGCGGCAAGAGCGGCGACTGGGCGCGGGAGGACGAGTCGGGCGCGGCGGACCTTCAGGGCGGGGAGGACGGGCCGGGCGCGGCGGACGTCCGGGGCGGGGAGGACGGGCCGGGCGCGGCGGACGTCCGGGGCGGGGAGGACGGGCAGTGAGAGCCCTCGCCGTCACCGTCTCCAACCGCGCCTCGGCCGGCGTCTACGCCGACAAGGGCGGCCCGCTGCTGGTCGAGGGACTGCGGGCGATGGGCTTCGCGGTCGACGGCCCGACGGTCGTCCCCGACGGCGAACCGGTCGAGGCCGCCCTGCGCGAGGCCGTCGCCGCCGGGTACGACGTGGTTCTCACCACCGGCGGCACCGGCATCTCCCCGCAGGACCTCACCCCCGAGATGACCGCCCGGGTGATCGACCGTCAGATCCCGGGCATCGCCGAGGCGATCCGCGCGTACGGCCGGGAGAAGGTCCCCACCTCGGCGCTCTCCCGCGGCCTGGCCGGCCTCGCCGGACGCACCCTGATCGTCAACCTGCCCGGCTCCACCGGCGGCGTCCGCGACGGCCTGGCCGTCCTCTCCCCGCTGCTGCCGCACGCCGTCGACCAGCTCGGCGGCGGCGACCACCCGAGGCCTTCCCCCTCCGCTCCCGCCGAGCCCGGGGGCACGCCCTGAACGCGGGCTGGCCGGTCGTGCTCGCCGAGGGGGACGTCGTCCTGCGGCCGATCCGGCGCCGCGACCAGGCCGACTGGCAGGAGGTCAGCCGCCGCAACCGCGACTGGCTGCGCCGCTGGGAGGCCACCGTGCCGCCCGCCCCGCCCGGCCGCGAGCCCGCGCCCCGGCCCACCTACCGGCAGATGGTCCGCTACCTGCGCGGCGAGGCCGCGGCCGGCCGGATGCTGCCCTTCGTCGTCCTCTACCAGGGCCGGCTGGTCGGCCAGTTGACCGTCGGCGGGATCACCTGGGGCTCGATGTGCTCCGCCAACGTCGGCTACTGGGTCGACGAGGCGGTGGCCGGCCGCGGCATCATGCCCACCGCCGTGGCGCTCGCGGTCGACCACTGCTTTCGCGATCTCGGACTGCACCGGGTCGAGGTCTGCATCCGCCCCGAGAACCGGCCCAGCCGCCGGGTGGTGGAGAAACTCGGCTTCCGTTCGGAGGGAATGCGTCCCAGCTATCTGCACATCGACGGCGACTGGCGCGACCACCTGGTCTACGCGCTCACCGCCGACGAGGCCGCCGACGGGCTGCTGACCCGCTGGCACTCCCTCAGGAACCGTCCGCCGCAGCAAAATTGAATATTTGTTCGAAATAGATATCGATATGGCATCAGGTGTGGGGCGAGCCGTCACAAATACCGGCAAAATAGTCTGAGAATCAGCTTGATCGCACGACACGCCGTGCCAAATTGCTGCAGCGCCTTACCCTGCGCCCGTACCGTGTGAAACGTGAGCAGTAGCGGCCTTATCTACGCGGTCATCGTAGGGGCCTGGGCTGCCTATCTGGTGCCGATGTGGCTCCGCAGGCAGGACGAGCTCAACGAGTCGCGTCCGACGGAACGCTTCAGTACCGCGATCCGCCTGCTGGCCGGACGATCGGCCCTGGAACGGCGCGCGGCCCGAGCCCTGGGCGACCAGACCTCCGAACAGCAGCCCCCCGCCGAGCCGTCCGCGGACGCGGCGGACCCGGGGGTCCCGTCGGCATCGGCACCCACGGCGGACCCCGCCGACGTGCCGACCGAGCGTGCGGCGTGGCACGGCGACTCCTCCGTCGACGCGGCACCCGCCACGGCGGTGGCCGAGCCGGGCACGCGAGCAGGCGGTGACGGCACGTCAGCCGACCACCGCGCGGACGACCACCGCGCGGACGAGCACCGCGCCGCCGACCGGCAGCCCGGCGACCGGCCCTCGACGGATCGTCACGCCACCGATCGTCATGGCGCCGATCGTCATGGCGCCGATCGTCACGCCACCGATCGTCATGCCACCGATCGTCATGGCGCCGACCGGCACGCCACCGATCGCCACGCCACCGACCGGCACTCCGCGGAGCGGCGTGCCCGGCTGCTGGCCCGGCGGCGGCGCATGGTCACCCTGCTGTTCCTCGCCTTCGCGCTCGGTGCGGTGCTCGCCGCCGTGGCGGGCTTCGCCTTCCTCTGGGTGCCGGCCGTCCCCGGTGCCCTGCTCACCCTCTACATCGGCCACCTGCGCCGACTGGAGCGGCAGCGCTACGAGGTGAAGCTGGACCGGGTGCGGGCCGCGCAGGCCGCCGAACGGCTCCGGGAGCGCGAGCGTGCCCGGGCCGCCGCGGTGCCGGTCACCGAGCCGGCCACCGAGCGCCGCCCGTCCGTGGCACCCGAGCCGGCCACCACCGCGACCGCCCTCGCCGAGGCCACCGAGCACGAGGAGTGGGTGGACGGCGTCCGCGCCCGCGCCGCCGCAGGCCCGGACTCCTGGGAGCCCGTCCCCGTCCCGCTGCCCACCTACGTCACCGCCCCGGTCGCCCCCAGGGTCACCCGAGGCCTCGACCTCTCCGCCCCCGGCACCTGGGACTCGGGCCGCCCCGGCACCCCGCTCTTCGACCAGTACGCCGACCCGGCCGCCCAGGCCGGCGCCGAGTACACCCGGCCCCGCGCCGCCAACGAGTGACCCCGCCCGCGTCCCACCCCGAACGCCCCGCCGCAGGCCAGCCGCCCGCGCCGGGGCGTTCGCCGTTCCGAGCATGGTCACGAGTACCTCCGCAGAGGTGATAGAGTTTCTTCTCGTTGGGGCTGTGGCGCAGTCCGGTAGCGCACCTCGTTCGCATCGAGGGGGTCAGGGGTTCGAATCCCCTCAGCTCCACCCAACGGAAATCCCGTCCGGTCCTCGTGACCGGGCGGGATTTCTGCGTTGCGCGGGTTTGTTCAAGGCGATGTCCGGGGCGCGGGAGGCACGTGGGTGCGGCCAACGGCGGTGGCGGGCCAGGCTCTTCGGAGGATGGTCGGACCGTTCGTCAGCAGGTCGGCAAGAGACGCCCGTTCGGCGTGCCGATGGCCAGGGTGAATGGGGCTTCCTTGTCGAGGCCGGAATCTATGCGTTCAGGCGGCCGGGGCGGGATCCTGAGCAGGTCATGGATCGCCGGGCCGTAGACGTCGACCGGGCTGGTGGGTGACGCTGGCTCCCAGAACCGAGGTGAAGCGGTCCCGCCGGTGTCGGAGTCCGTGGCTAGCATCCGCCCATGAATGCTGAGCTCCTGTCCGCCGTCGAGACCCCGCTCCCACCCGGCCGGTTGATCACGTCGGACGAAGGCGGCGGAGACATCGAAGCCATCTGGATGAGCGACGGGCCGGTCACCGCCGAGCTCTGGGCGCGGCTCCTCGCCGAGCACGCGCGCACCGGCCTGTGGCCGCTGCTGCTCGACGCCAGGGACTCCCACGGCGGCGAGTTCGGACCATGGGCAACCGGCGAGCTGTTCCCCGAGCGGATGTCCTCCCCGAACACCCATGACGTGGCCGAGCTTCTCGGGCGGTGGTGGAAGAACCACACCGTCATCGACGAGGACGACGACATGCTCTCGCCGGAGGACCGCCTGGCCGTCACCGCCCCCTTCGGACGGACCTGGCCGGGACTCGCTCCGACTTCTCGCCTGACCACCGATCCGGACACCGCGGCCGTCGACTACGGGCAGGACTTCGTCGCCCGCCGCCCGCAGACCAGGCTCGGACTCGTCGCCGCCGGCTCGGGAGCCCACGCGCTCACCGCCGCCGGCTGGGACGGTCCGGTCAACTACGACAACGACACCGCCAAGTTCTCCGCCGTCGTGGCCGACTGGGAACACCGCTTCGGTGCACGCGTCGTCGCGGTGGGCCCAGCCACCCTCCACCTCAGCGTCGCCGCACCCCCGACAACGTCAGATGACGCTCTCCTCGTGGCTGCCGAGCACTTTGCGTTCTGCCCCGACAACGTCTGGCAGGGGTGCCACCCGAACACGCTGACCGCATACGCCGGACGGCTCGTCCACAGTCACTGCTGGGGTTTCTGGTGGGACTGACCGGCTGCAGCCGCTGCGCGAGAGTCGAAGCCGATTCCGGCGGCGGGCCCACCTAGGCGAGGGAGACGGTGCGACGCATGAGCGTCTGGGCGGTTGTGTCGGCGTTCGCTTTCACCGACGTGCCGACTGCTCCGGCCGTCACGGCCTACTACGACGCAGGCCGTCTGACCTGTGTGGCCGTCAACGCGCTCCGCGGGCCTCAGGTCACGCTCGACGGACTGCGACTTGTCGGCCGCGTGCCGTCCGAGCTCGAAGACGCCTTCACTGCATACACCTCAGCCCACGGCCATGACCTGCGGTACTCCCAGCACGCGGACCCGGGCTCCGAGACGCTCGGAGTCGTCCTCCGTGCCCAGCGCGCAGGAGATGTGGTCCTGAGCAGGCCAGTGTTCGTCGCCTCCACGTGGGCCGAGCGCTGCTGCGATGTCACCGAGGGCCGCGTCCCCATCGACGAGTGGCGCGACCGTACGTGGTGAGACGCCCTGCGAAGAGGGCAAGGCGCCCGGTGTCGGGAAACGATCTACGGCTGGACGGGAAGCGATCCCGGCGCCGGCGGGAGTCGTCGGCCCGGGTGGTTCGCGTTGCGGTGAGGTAACGCTGCCGCGTCCGCCCCTTGACCGCGTATCGGGCTGATTGCATACTCGCTTCCCAGCGGTTAATCGATTAAACGGGCCGGGGCGAGGTGGGGACGAGGATGGCGCGGATGTCGGATGTCGCCGCCGCGGCGGGGGTGTCGACGGCGACGGTGTCGATGGTGCTGAGCGGGGCGGGCAGCGGTCGCATCTCGGCCCAGACGCAGGCGAAGGTCCGGGAGGCGGCCGAGGCGATCGGCTATGCGCCCAACTCGGTGGCCCGCAGCCTGCGGACGCGGCGCACCCGGATGATCGGCCTGATCTCCGACACGATCGCCACCACCCCCTTCGCCGGACGGATGCTGGCGGGCGCGAACGATGCGGCCCGCGAGCACGGCCACCTGGTGGTGCTGGTGGACACCGACGGCGACCGGGCGCAGGAGCGGCAGGCGATCGAGGCGCTGACCGGCCAGCGGGTCGACGCGATGGTCTACGCCCGGATGTGGCACCAGGTGGTCGACGCCCCGGCGGGCCTCGCCGAGGGCAGCGTCTTCCTGGACTGCCGCCCCGCGCAGGGCAGTTGGCGGGCCGTGGTGCCGGACGACCGGGAGGGCGGGGTGGCGGCGACCCGGGAGCTGGTGGCCGCCGGGCACCGGCGGATCGCCTACCTCGACGCGCCCGAGGGCGCCGGCGTGGTCGCCTCGGAGCTGCGCCACCAGGGGTACCTTCAGGTGCTCGCCGAGGCGGGCATCACCCCCGACCCGGCCCTGCACGTGCACGGCGAGACCGACGCCGGGGGCGGGCGGGCCGCCGCCGAGGAGCTGCTCGACCTGCCGGCCGACCGCCGGCCGACCGCGCTGTTCTGCTTCAACGACCGGATGGCGATGGGCGCGTACACCGCGGCCCACCGCCGGGGTCTGCGCATTCCGGACGACCTGTCGATCGTCGGCTACGACGACCAGCAGCTGATCGCCGCCGAACTCGACCCGCCGCTGACCACCGTCGCCCTGCCGCACTACGAGATGGGGCGCTGGGCGATGGAGGTGGCGCTCGGGGAGCGGGAGGCCGACCCGGCCGAACCGCACCGCATGGAGTGCCCGATCATCCGCCGGGACTCCGTGGGTCCGCCGCCGCCTTCGCAGGCGAGCTGAGAGCGGCGGCGAACTCCTCGCAGTACACGGCAGTTGGCGCTGCCGTTCATCTGGAGCAACCACACGGCAGTTGACGCTGCCGTTCACTCCGGGACCGACTTGGCGGTCGGCCCCGGGAAAGGGACCACCTGTGCGCAATCCCCTCGCGATGGTAGCAGCGGCGAGCCTGCTCGGGACGGTCGCGCTGACCGGCTGTGCCAAGGCCAGCCACGACGGCGCGTCCTCCGACGGAGGTCCGTCGCAGATCACCATGTGGACCCACTCGGCGGGCAACCCCGGCGAGCTGGCCGTCTACAAGAAGATCATCGACGACTTCAACGGCTCGCAGAACACGTACAAGGTCGTCCAGCAGAACTTCCCGCAGGGCTCGTACAACGACGCGGTCACCGCGGCCGCCGCGGCCCGGAAGCTGCCCTGCCTGCTGGACATGGACGGCCCGATCATGCCGAACTGGGCCTGGGCCGGCTACCTCCAGCCGCTCGACCTGCCGAGCAGCCTCACCGGTTCGCTGCTGCCCACCGCCGTCGGCACCTACAAGGGCAAGGTGTACTCGGCGGGCTACTGGGACGCGGCGCTGTCGATCTTCGCTCGGAAGTCGGTGCTGGAGAAGAACGGCGTCCGCATTCCCACCGTCGAACAGCCGTGGACCCTGGCCGAGTTCGACGCCGCGATCGGCAAGCTGAAGAGCGCCGGCTACCAGACCCCGCTCGACCTCGGCGCGGCCGACAAGGGCGAGTGGTGGAGCTACGCGTATTCGCCGATGCTGCAGAGCGCCGGCGGCGACGAGCTCGACCGCACCGGCCTGAAGTCCGCCGAGGGCGCGCTCAACGGACCGGACGCGGTCGCGTTCTTCAGCTGGTTCCAGAAGGCGTTCAAGAACGGCTGGGCGAACAGCAACGGCCCGGTCGGCAACCAGAACTTCATCGACGACAAGGTGGCGCTCAGCTACACCGGCGTGTGGAACGCCAAGGACGCGCTGGACAAGGTCGGCTCCGACCTGCTGATCCTCCCGCCGGTGGACTTCGGCAGGGGACCGAAGATCGGCGGCGGCTCCTGGCAGTGGGGCATCTCGGCCGGCTGCGGGAAGGACCAGTCCGAAGGCGCCCGCGCGTACCTGAAGTTCAGCTTCCAGGACAAGTACCTCACCGAGTTCGCGGACAGCCAGGTGGTCATCCCCGCCACCGCCGGCGCCACCGCCGCCTCCAAGTACTTCGGCCAGGACGGTGCGCTGCGCCGGTTCGCCGTCCTGTCGCAGAAGTTCGCCCTGGCCCGGCCCGCCACCCCCGGCTACCCGGTGGTCTCCACCAGCTTCGAGAAGGCCGCCAAGGACATCATGAACGGCGCCGACGTCAAGCCGGCCCTGGACGCCGCCGTGAAGGCGATCGACAGCGACATCAAGTCGAACAACGGCTACGGCAACTGACGCAGCGGCGAGCGGTGGCCGGGCGGCGTTCGCGCCGACCGGCCGCCGGAAAGGCGTGACCCATGACGGCGACCTTCCGCCGCAACCACTCCCGGCGCGGGACCTCCCGCCGCAGCGAGGCCAGGGCGGGCCTGGCGATGGCCTCGCCCGCGGTGATCCTGCTGCTGGCCTTCCTGATCGTGCCGGTGCTGCTCGGCTTCGCCCTGTCCTTCACCAACGCGCGGCTGGTCTCGCCCGAGCCGCTGCGCTTCGTCGGACTCGACAACTTCGTCCGCGCCTTCACCGTCGACCCGACGTTCTTCCGCTCGGCGGTCAACACCTTCGTCTTCGCGGCCGTGGTCGTCCCGGTGCAGGCCGGATTCGGGCTGTTCCTGGCGCTGCTGGTCAACCAGAAGATCCGCGGCGTCACCGCGTTCCGGGTGATCTTCTTCATCCCGGTCGTGACCTCGATCGTCGTGGTCTCGATCCTGTGGAAGTTCATGTACCAGCCGGACGGCCTGGTGAACTCCTTCATCAACTCGATCACCTTCGGCGCCTGGCAGGGCACCGCCTGGCTGAACAACCCCAGCACCGCACTGTTCGCCGTCATCGTGCTGTCGGTCTGGCAGGCCGTCGGGTTCCACATGCTGATCTGGCTGTCCGGCCTGCAGACCATCCCGGAGGAGCTCTACGAGGCCGCCCGGATGGACGGCGCGGGCGCCTGGCGGCAGTTCAAGGACGTGACCTGGCCGTGCCTGCGCCCGACCAGGATCTTCGTCCTGATCACCATCTCCATCGCCGCGCTCGGCCTGTTCGTGCAGATCGACGTCATGACCCAGGGCGGCCCGATCGACTCCACCTCCACGCTGGTCTACCACGCGGTGCTCACCGGCTACCGCCAGCAGCAGATCGGGTACGGCTCCGCGCTGTCGCTGGTCTTCTTCGTGATCGTGCTCGTCATCGCGCTGATCCAGCGTCACCTCACCCGCGACAAGGACTGACCCATGGCCGAGAACGTACGCGCGCCGCGGGCGCGCACCGACGTGAGCGAGCGACAGCTGCGCCGGCGCCGCCGGGTGTGGACCTACCTGGTCCTGGTCGGTCTCGCGGTGTTCTTCCTGTTCCCGCTGGTGTTCATGTTCGTCTCCAGCCTCAAGCCGGACGGGCAGCTGCTCTCCGACATCGGCGGCTGGCGGGCCTTCCTCCCGGTCGGCGACATCAGCCTGCACAACTACGGCGCCGTCTTCGACCGGGTGCCGGTCGGCCGGTTCCTGCTGAACTCGCTGCTCGTGACGGTGGCGATCGTCGGCCTCGGACTGGTCGTCAACTCGATGGCCGGCTTCGCCCTGTCCCGGCTGCGCTGGCGCGGGCGGGGCCTGGTCCTGAGCGTCGTCATCGCCACCCTGATCGTCCCGTTCGAGACGATCGCGGTGCCCCTGGTGTACTGGGTCGCGCACCTGCCGATCCTGTTCCTCCAGGACGGCGCCGTGGTGTGGGACATCGGCTGGCTCAACAGCTACCAGGTGCAGATCATCCCGTTCGTCGCCAACGCCTTCTCCGTCTTCCTGTTCAGCCAGTACTTCTCCACCATCCCGACCTCGCTCGACGAGGCCGCCAGGATCGACGGCGCCGGCTGGTTCACCATCTACCGCAGGATCGTGGTGCCGCTCTCCGGTCCGGCGTTCGCCACGGTGGCGATCCTGACCTTCCTGCCCGCCTGGAACCAGTACCTGTGGCCCACCATGGTGGTCCAGGACGAGAAGCTCCGGCCCGTCATGGTCGGCATGCAGTACTTCTTCCAGGACAACCCGGCCTGGGGCGAGGTCATGGCGTACACGTCGATGATCACGCTGCCGGTGCTGGTGGTCTTCCTCGCCTTCCAGCGCGCCTTCGTCAGCAGCGTCGCCGCGAGCGGCGTCAAGGGCTGACCCCTCCTCCTCCGCGTGACGACCCCGCCGCCGTCCCCGCCGCGGCCGACGGGTCCCCCACGCCTGCCTCCGAAAGGCCCGCATGTTCACGCTGCCCGACTCCTGGGTCTGGGACTTCTGGTTCGCCGACGACGGCGAGCGCCACCACCTGTTCTTCCTGTACGCCTCGCGCGCCCTGCACGACCCCGAGGCCCGGCACTACCGCGCGTCCATCGGCCACGCCGTCTCCACCGACCTGCGGAACTGGACCCGGGTCCCCGACGCCCTGGTCCGCGCCGACGCCCCCGCCTTCGACGACCTCGCCACCTGGACCGGCTCGGTGGTCCGGCACCCCGACGGCACCTGGTTCCTCTTCTACACCGGCTCCACCCGCGCCGCCGACGGCAAGAACGTCCAGCGGATCGGGTACGCCACCTCCACCGACCTGACCACCTGGCACAAGGCCGGCGCCAACCCGGTGCTGAGCGCCGACGCCACCTGGTACGAGACCCTCGACGCCGGCCAGTGGCACGACGAGGCGTTCCGCGACCCGTGGGTGTTCCCCGACCCGGACGGCGACGGCTGGCACATGCTGATCACCGCCCGGGCCACCACCGGACCGGCCTTCGAACGCGGCGTGGTCGGCCACGCCGTCTCCGCCGACCTGCGGCACTGGGAGCTGCGCCCGCCGCTGTCCGCGCCCGCCGTGCACGGCTTCGGCCAACTGGAGGTCCTCCAGAGCGAGATCGTCGACGGCGAGCCCCTGCTGCTGTTCTCCTGCCTCGCCGAGCACGCCTCCGAGGCCCGCCGCGCCACCGGCACCCGCGGCGGCATCTGGGCCGCTCCCGCCGGGAGCCTGCTCGGCCCGTTCGACATCGGCGCCGCCCGGCAGGTCACCGACGACCGCTACTACAGCGGCAAGCTGGTCCGCCGCCGCGACGGGTCCTGGGTCCTGATGGGCTTTCACCACATCGGCCCCGACGGTGGTTTCGCCGGCGGCGTCAGCGACCCGATGCCGGTGTCCTGGGACGGACGCCGACTGACCGTCGCGGGCCTGCCCGACCCCGCCGGGCGCGAGCTCACCCGGGCCGCCCCGGCCTGCTGAGCCGAACTCCCCCCACCCACCCGAAAGTCCAGGAGTCGAGCATGACCCCACGCTCCTCGCTCCACCGGCTGCGGCTCGGCCTCGCCGCGCTGTTCGGCCTCGTGCTGACCGCCGCCGCCGTCATCGCCCCGGGGCCGGCCGCCCCGACCGCGGCCCGGGCGGCGGACAGCCGCCGGTCCGTCTACCACTTCACCGTGCCCGACCACTGGAAGAACGACCCGCAGCGGCCGCTCTGGTTCGACGGCGCGTTCCACTCCTACTACCTCTACAACGCCGACTACGGGCAGGCCGTCGGCACCGCCTGGCGGCAGGCCACCAGCACCGACAACGTGGCCTTCCACGACCAGGGCGTCGCCGCGCCGAAGCAGACCAACGCCAACTACGACCTGTGGTCCGGCTCCGCCGTGGTCGACACCGACGACACCGCCGGGTTCGGCGCCGGCGCCGTGGTCATGATGGTCACGCAGATGGACCACCCCACCCCCGCCCAGATCGCCGACGCCTCCGGCCCGCAGGCCCAGTTCCTCTGGTACTCCACCGACCGCGGACGCAACTTCCGCCCCTACGGCGACACCCCCGTGCTCCCCAACGGCGGCCGCAAGGACTTCCGCGACCCCAAGCTGGTCTGGGACGCCGACCGGCACCGCTGGGTCGCGCTGCTCGCCGAGGGCACGAAGATCAGCTTCTGGACCTCGCCCGACCTGAAGAACTGGACCTGGGCCTCCGACTCCGCCCACACCGGCCTGGGCACCCTCGAATGCCCCGACCTGTTCCGGCTCCGCGCCGACGACGGCACCCTGCACTGGGTGATGGGCGCCAGCGCCAACGGCTACCTCACCGGCGCCCCCAACACCTACGCCTACTGGACCGGCAGCTTCGACGGCACCTCCTTCACCCCCGACACCGCCGCCCCGCAGTGGCTCGACCACGGCTTCGACTGGTACGCCGGCGTCACCTGGGAGGATCCCGCCGCCCCGCTCGACCACCGGTACGCCACCGCCTGGCTGAACAACTGGACCTACCCGTACACCACCCCGACCTGGGCCTCCGACGGCTTCAACGGCACCGACGCGATCACCCGGCAGCTCTCCCTCAAGCACTACGCCGACGGCTACGCCCTGGCCTCCCGCCCCGCGCCCGGCCTCGACCAGCACGCCGCGCGGACCACCGACCTGGGCACCGTGCAGGTGAACGGGCTCACCACGCTGCCCTACCGGGGCACCGCGTACCGCCTGGACGCCGACGTCAGCTGGAACGTCCTGGACAACCTCGGCGTCCAACTGCGGGTCTCCGCGGACGGCACCCGGCACGCCGACGCCGGGATCTACCACGACGTCAGCTACCTGAACCGCGGTCAGACCGGCAACCCCTCCCCGGACGGCTCGCACCTGGAGTCGCACGCCCCCTGGGATCCGGCCCGGACCAGCGCCCACCTGACGGTCCTGGTCGACCGCACCAGCGTCGAGTACTTCGTCGACGACGGCCGCCACGTCCACTCCGACGAGGTCTTCGCCGACCCCGCCGACGACGGGCTCAAGCTGTTCACCAGCGGCGGCGCCGCCACCTTCGCCCACCTCACCGTCACCGAGTACACCGACCTCGCCCAGCGGCCCGCCCGGCTGCTCGCCGACTTCGAGGGCGGCGCCTACGCTCCCGGCTGGGTCGCCACCGGCGACCTCGCCGGCACCGCCCCGACGGTCGAACAGCTCCCCGGTTCCGTCGGAGCCGCCGTCCTCGACACCTTCGCCGGCCGCGACACCGCCACCGGCACCCTCACCTCACCCGCCTTCACCCTCGACCGCAGCACCCTGCACCTGCTCGTCGCCGGCGGCAACCACCCGCTCGGCTCGCCCGGCGCGACCAGCGTCAACCTGCTGGTCGACGGCCGACCCGTACGCACCGCCACCGGTGGCGACAGCGGCAGCCTCCGCCCCGTCGACTGGGACCTGACCGACCTCCAGGGCCGCAGCGCCCAACTCCAGATCCTCGACGACGCCACCGGCGCCTGGGGGCACCTGATGGTCGATCAGGTCGTTCTCAGCGACTGACACCCGAAGGCGGCGCGCCCGGGCCCCTGGCGCGCCGCCCGCACCCGACCCCGGACACAGGAGCAGCCGAGCACCATGGCAGAGCCCACCACCGCAGACGTCGACTTCCTCGTCATCGGCGAGTGCGTCGCCGACATCGTCCGCACCCCCGGCCGTCCCGACCACCCGCACCCCGGCGGCAGCCCCGCCAACGTCGCCTACGGGCTCGCCCGGCTCGGCCGTCGCACCGCCCTGCTCACCCAACTCGGCGACGACCGGTACGGCGAGCTGATCCGCGCCCACCTGGCGGGTGGCGGCGTCACGGTCCTGACGGACGGTCAGCCGGTCGCCACCCCCACCGCCCTGGTCACCCTCGACCCGGCGGGACGGGCCGCGTACGAGTTCGCCATCGACTGGAGCCTCGCACCGACCGCGGTGCCCCGCGCCCGGCACGTCCACCTCGGCTCCCTCGCCTCCGTGCAGGAGCCCGGTGCGGCGGTCGCCCGGCGGCTGCTCCGCGAGGCCAGGACCGGGGGCGCCACCGTCTCCTACGACCCCAACGTCCGACCCGCGTTGTTCGGCGACCACCGCTCGGGAGTCGCGGCCGTCGAGCACTGCGTGGGCCTCAGCGACCTGGTCAAGGCCAGCGACGAGGACCTCGCCTGGCTCTACCCCGGCGTTCCGGTCCGCGACAGCGCCGCCCGCTGGCTCACCCTCGGCCCCGCCGTCGTCATCGTCACCCAGGGCGGCGAAGGGGCCTTCGCCCTCACCGCCGACGGCGAGACCCGTACCGACGCCCCGCCGACCACCGTCGTCGACACCGTCGGGGCCGGCGACTCCTTCATGTCCGCCGTCCTGGCCGCCCTCGACCTCCCCCGCCCGGCCCCGGACGCGCTGGCCGCCGCGCTGCGGACCGCCGCCACCGCCGCCGCGATCACCGTCTCCCGGGCCGGAGCCACCCCGCCCACCGCCGCCGAACTCGCCGCGGGCGCGGGCGAGGCCGGAGGAATGTGAAGGAACGGCGCGTATTTTTACCTGGTGATGGACTGGGCTTGGTTCTTCCTTAAGGTGTTCCCATCTGTCATTCGAGGCCCAGGGGGAGCGCGCAGCACATGGGGGACTATTTCCGGGTCGAGGTGAGCGAGCTCGATCGGCTGCTGCGGCAGTTGAAGGAGAGTCGGCAGGAGATGCGCGAGGCGCTGAGCGCCATGCGGGACACCGGGCCGAAGACGACGGGGAGCAAGGCGCTGGACCGGGCCTGTGACGACTTCGACGACAGCTGGCAGGACGCGATCACCAGGATCGCGCAGGGCGTCGAGGCGATCGAGGGCAAGTTGCGGGAGACCAGCCGGAACTACGCGGAGACGGACGAGGCGATCCGGGCCGCGTTCGCCAAGGGGGCGGCGTGAGCGGGAGGGCCGACTTTCCGGCGCTGGGGTTCGATCCGGCGCCCGGGAACCCGGAGAACGTGGACGGGCTGGTCGCCAAGCTGAACCGGGCGGCGGGGGCGATGGAGAGTGCCCACCGGACGCTGGTGGCGGTCGGGCGCGGGGGCAGCATCTGGGAGGGCGACGCGGCGAAGGGCTTCGCGGGGAAGGTCGGCGAGCTGCCGACGTACCTGAGCGACAGCGTCGACGCGATGAAGACGGCGTCGACGCAACTGGGCAACTGGCGCACGCAGCTGACCTCGTACCAGGACGTCGCCCGCCGCTACGAGCAGCAGGCGGCGGACGCCAAGCGGCGGAAGGAGGCCGCGCAGGACCAGTGGGGGCAGGCCGCCAACCGGTACCAGAGCGCGTCGGAGAATCCGGCGTTCGCGCTCGCCGGGAAGTCCTTCGGCGACGACGCGTCGCTCGCCGACGCGCAGCGCAGGATCAACGTCGCGGCGGCCGAACTTCGCACGGCAGAGAGCGAGTTGGACACCGCCCGGCGCGACCTGGAGTCGATCCAGGACGAGCTGGAGGCGATCGTCAAGCAGGCGAGGGAACTGCTGGAGCACCACCACGACGATGCCGACCGGACCGCGAAGGCGCTGCGCAGGGCCAACCAGAACGCGCCCGAGATCGGCATGTGGGAGAAGATCGGCAACGGCTTCAAGGGCATCGGCAACAAGATCAAGGACTGGGCGACCAGGAACGCCGGCCTGCTGAAGAAGATCGGCGACATCGCGGGCGGCGTCTCCGCGGTGCTCGGCATCGCCGCGCTGGCCACCATGTGGTGCCCGCCGCTGTCGGCCGCGCTCGGGGTGGCCTCGGCGGGTGCCTCGGCGGTCGCGCTGGGCTCGCACGGGCTGGCCAAGCTCGGTGGGGCGGACGTGAGTTGGTCGACGATCGCGCTGGACGGGGTGGGCGTGGTCCCGTTCGTCGGGGCGGTCGGCAAGGCCGGCAAGGGCGCGGTGATGGGGGTCAAGGCCATCGCCAAGGGCGAGGGGGCGATCGCCGCCGGGTCCAAGCTGGCCGAGGCGGGCCGCTCGATCGTCAACACGCACATGGCGGGCGGCCTGCTGCACAGCAAGGTGCTGACGCCGGTGTTCACCAAGACCCCGCTGAAGAACCTGCCCGGCATCGCCTCGATCGGTGAGGCGGGGCAGAAGGTGTTCTCGCTGCCGGCCACCTCGTGGTGGTCGCGCGGCACCCAGATCGGCATGAAGACGGGCGGCCTGATCTGGAACGCGCCCAACCTCTACCACCAGGTGACGGGATCGTGACGGCGGATCAGATCGAACGGACGGACGCTCCCGGGGACGACATCCGGTGGGAGGTCCCGGTGCAGTTCCACTCCCTGGGCGTCGAGCTCTCCGAGGAGCAGCGCGAGGCGCACCTGGGCGAGGTCGCGGCGGAGGTGTGGTCCGGCGGCACCGAGTTCCAGCGGAGCACCGTCGCGTCCTGGTACCGGGAGATCGCCGCGTCGGCCGCGGAGGACGGGGCGGTCTACTCGGGTTTCCTGCTCGGCGGCACCGAGGACGACCGGGTCACGATCGCGACGCTGGTCATCCAGGCCGACGAGGCCGACACCTCGGACGCCGAGGTGGCCGCCGCGGCGCTGCACGACCTGCTCTCGCTCGACCCGGCGGACGAGGTGTTCCGGGCCCAGGCGCCGGTCGGGCCGGTGGTGGTGACGGTCTCCGGTTCGCTGGTCGAACTCCCCGACGAGGGCGAGGGCGCGACCACGCTGGAGCTGGCGCAGGCCTGCGCGTACGTGCCGGTGCCCGGGGCGGACACGCTGGTGACGATGACGCTCAGCACCCCGTCGCTGGTCGACTTCCCCGAGTACGTGGCGATGCTGGCCGGCATCGTCGACACCGTGGTGTACGACCGGCCCGGGGTTCCCGGGGAGGTGGCGCCGGTGGTGCCGGGGCAGGCCGCGGCGAACATCACGGAGGCGTTCGGATGACCACTCGTCACACCCCCGCGCCGCCCGGCGTGGAGACCGGCCCGCTGCCCGCGCGTTCCGAGGTGGGCCTGGCGCTGCAGTTCTGGCTGCAGTGGATCTGGCTGCTGCCGCGGGTGGTCTACGACGTCCTGGACAACGGCGGCGACCCCGACGAGGGCACCGCCGAGCCCGGCCCGTCCAAGCTCGTCCTCACCTCCGCCCGCTACCGGCTGGAGCGCCGCGGCACCCCGCAGGACTGGTCCGACTTCGCCGACCGGGCGATCGCGCGCGGCATCGAACGCGGCCTGCGGATCGCCGACGAACGGCGGGACTGGAACGACAGCGGCAAGTACCGCTACCAGTGGAAGGACACCGCCGCCCACACCTTCGTCCGCAAGCGCTACTACCGCGGCATCGGCCTCGCGGGCGTCGCCGCCCTGGCGGCCCGCCGCGGCTGGGAGGTCGACTGGGAGCGGTCGCGGGACGGGGACGTGGCGCACCTGGTGCTGCGGCGGGAGCAGGGCTGACGGGGCGTCAGCGTTTGAGGTAGGCGAGGACGGCGAGGACGCGGCGGTTGGCGTCGGGGGTGGCGTCCAGGTGGAGTTTGCCGAAGATCGCGGCGGTGTGCTTGGCGACGGCGCTCTCGCCGATGTGCAGGGTGGCCATGATGGCGGCGTTGGAGCGGCCCTCGGCCATCAGGCGCAGGACGTCGAGTTCGCGGGGCGTGAGGTCGGCGGTGGTGCCGCGGGCGGTGGAGCGGGCGAGCAGTCTGGCGATCACCTGGGGGTCCATGACGGTGCCGCCGGACGCGACGGTGCGGACGGCGTCGACGAACTGGTCGGTGCGGGTGACCCGGTCCTTGAGCAGGTAGCCGACCGCGCCGTGGCCGTCGGCCAGCAGTTCCTGGGCGTACAGCTGCTCGACGTACTGGGAGAGCACCAGGACCGGCAGGGCGGGGCGTTCGGCGCGGGCGGTGAGCGCGGCGCGCAGCCCTTCGTCGGAGTGGGTCGGGGGCAGGCGGATGTCCACCACGGCGACGTCGGGGCGCAGCTCGCGCAGGGCGCGGAGCAGGGCGGGCCCGTTGTCGACCGCCGCGGCGACCTCGAAGTCGTGCTCCTGGAGGGTGCGGGTCAGGCCGTCGCGGAGGAGGAAGAGGTCTTCGGCGAGGACGACGCGCACGGCAGCTCCAGGGTGGCGGTGGTGGGCCCGCCCGGCGGGCTGTGCAGGGTGAGGGTCCCGTCGAAGGCGGCCAGCCGGCGGGTGATGCCGCGCAGGCCGGTGCCGCGCGCGGGGTCGGCTCCGCCGCGGCCGTCGTCGGTGACGGTGATCCGCAGCAGCCCGTCCCGGCGGCGCAGCCGGATGCGGACCTCGCGGGCGTGGGCGTGCTTGCCCGCGTTGGCGAGCAGTTCGGCGACCGCGAAGTACCCCGCGCCCTCGACCGCGGCCGGCAGCCGCCCGGGCAGCTCGGCGTCGACGTGGACGTCCAGGAAGGAGTCCAGGGCGAGCGAGCGGACGGCGTCGGGCAGGCCGCGGTCGGCGAGGACCGGCGGGAGGATGCCGTGCACCAGTTCGCGCAGGTCCTGCAGGGCCCGCGCCGAGCTGGCCCGGACCTCGCCGAGCAGCCGGCGGGCGGCCGCCGGGTCGTCGTCCAGCAGCCGCTCCGCCTGATCGAGGGTCAGGCCGAGCGAGACGAGCCGGGCCTGGGCGCCGTCGTGCAGGTCGCGTTCGATCCGGCGGAGCTCGGCGGCCTGGGAGTCCAGCGCGTCGGCGCGACGGTCCGTCAGCTCGTCGATGCGGCGGGTGAGGTGGGCGGTGGTCCGGGGTCCGGCGAGGGCGCGGGCGGTCCAGGCCGCGTGCCGGTCCAGGACGGCCGGGGCGAGGCGGACGGCGGCCGCCAGGAAGACGGCGCCGAGCAGTGCGGCGGCCAGGGCGGTGGCGGGGGAGTGCACGGGGACGAAGGCGTACCAGTTGCCGTCGCCGAACCGCCGCCACAGGAACGGCTGCACCAGGGCGCCGAACAGCCCGTACTCGGCGAACGCCGGCGGGAGGGCGACCAGCAGGCCGCCGGTCCACGGGGCGAGGCAGGCCCAGAGCAGTTCGCGGCGCAGGGCGTCGTCGCCCAGCAGCGCGGCGGTGCGGTGGTAGGCGTTGCCGGTGTCCGGGAGCGGTGCGGGCGCGAGGGCGGCGACGCCGGTGCGGGCTGCGGCCCGGCGACGGGCACGGTCGGCGGTCGCGCGGAGGCCGCGGGCCGCGGGCGGGAGGAGGAGGAATCCCAGGCCGACGGGGAGCAGCAGCAGCGCCCCGGTGACGGCGAGGGCGCGGAGTGCGGCGGCGAGGGCGGCGAGCCAGTGGAGTTGGCAGCGCGCGAGGGCGGCGGGGCCGCGGCCGAGCGATCGTCGGATGGTCTGGCGATCCGTCATGTCAGCGCGATGCTATCCGGCGGAGCCGGGCGGGCAGTGGGCGGTGCGGGAGTGGACTGCGGTGCGGGCACGGCGGGCCTTTCGGAGGGTCGCTGCGGGTGACGGCCTGCAGTGTGACGTCAGGTCAGGGCGGGGCGGGCCGCGCGGGGCCGGAGGGCCCAGGGCAGGGCGGTGGCGGTGGCGGCGAGGGCGAACAGGAGCATCGGGAGGGTGTCGCCGGTCTCCTCGTCCAGGACGAGCAGCATGCCGAGGTTGACCAGGGCGTGGAAGCCGCCGGAGAGCAGGAGGCGGTTGGCGGGGAGGCGTTCCTGGGCGAGCCCGAGGACGACCGACATGGCGACGGTGGCGATGAGGAAGCCGGCCGCGTAGGGCGCCGACCGGGCGAAGACCTGGACGTGCCAGCAGCCCCACAGCAGGCCGACCGTGATCGAGGAGGCGAGCGGGCCGAAACGGGTGCGCAGCAGGGGCTGGAGGAAGCAGCGCCAGCCGAGCTCCTCGCCGCAGGCGCCGAGGAGTTGGGCCGCGGCGACGACGGCGAACGGGGCGGGGAGGGTGGCCGGGTCGGTGAACGGGAGGTGCCCGCGGAGCAGCAGGTGCGCGAGGGCGGCGAGGGCCACCAGCAGCGGGCCGCTGAACAGGAGCGCCGGGGCGGCGGAGCCCTGGCCCGGGCCGGGCAGCGCGCCGGCCAGCCGGTGCCGGATCCGGGCGGGCCGGCCGAGCGCGACCGCGGCGACGCCCAACGTCGGTCCGAACTGGGTGAGTTGCAGCACGTCCGTGGGGAGGCCGGTGGCGGGCTGCAGCGCGCCGAGGGCGCCCGCCGCGGGGAAGGCCACGGCGAGGAACACCGCGGCCTCGGCGAGCCACGGGCGCGCGGGGGTGGGGCGAACGGCGGTTCGCCGGAAGGAGGGCTTGGGCACGACTGGGCCTCGTTCGGTAGTGGAGGGGTTCCGTCCCCGACGACGATTCCGTGCCGCGCCGCCCGTGCCATTGCGTCCAGCTACCCGCTGGGGGTGCAGCCAGCTGTACCCCCGTCACCCATGACATCCGTCATGCCGGTTGGTGGAGCGCCGGCACTGACCCCGCCTCCGGTCCGCCCGGCAGAGTGGGACACGTCGCAGGGAGCGGCAGCAGGGACACGGGGAGCAGACATCATGGCCATCGGCATCGCCACCGCACCGCAGCAGCGCAACGCCCGCACCGACGCGCTGCGTCCGCTGCTGCTGGACGTCGCGCTCCCGGTCGGCGTGTACTACGGGGCGCATGCCGGGCTCGGACTCGGCACCGTCGCCGCGCTGGCGCTCAGCTCGGCGGTGCCCGCGGTCCGCACGGTCGGGGAGCTGCTGCGCGGGCGGTCCGCGAGCCCGCTGGCGGCGCTGATGCTGGTGGTCAACCTCGCCGCGATCGCGCTCTCCTTCCTGAGCGGCGACCCGCGGCTGATGCTCGCCAAGGACGGCGCGGTCAGCAGCGTCGTCGGCGCGTCGATGATCGTCACCGCGCTGCTCGGCCGGCCGCTGATGACCGCCGCACTGAAGCCCTTCGTGGTCAAGGGCGACGCCGCCCGGGAGGCCGCCTGGGAACGGGTGTCCGGGACCGTCGCCTTCCGCCGCGGCGCCCGCGCCTTCTCGCTGGCCTGGGGCGTCCCGCTGGTGCTGGAGTGCGCGGCCCGGGTGGTCGGCGCCTACACGCTGCCGGTCGACACCATGGTCTGGCTCGGCACCGTCCTGCTGCTGGGCGCGCTCGGCGTCGGCGTGCTGGCGGGCGGCGCCCCGGCGAACCGGATCGCCGCACTGGTCGGCGCAGAGGTGAAGGCGGACGCGGTGCGAAACGCCCGGTAGTTCGCTCGAACGGGTGGAGTTCGGCATTCGCACGGCCCAGCGGGGTAGCGGTGACGGCGGGCCCTTGGGCTCGTTAGGCACAGCGCCGATTCACGTCGACTAAGGGGCGGGGACCCAGTGGCTCAGCCGTTCGAACTTCCGGACTTCTACGTGCCGTATCCGGCGCGGATCAACCCGCACTACGAGGAGGCCCGGGTCCACACCAAGGAGTGGGCACGGGGGTTCGGGATGCTGGAGGGCTCCGGGGTCTGGGAGGAGCACGACCTCGACTCGCACGACTACGCGCTGCTCTGCTCGTACACCCACCCCGACTGCGACGCCGAGGCGCTGTCGCTGGTCACCGACTGGTACACCTGGGTCTTCTTCTTCGACGACCACTTCCTGGAGATCTTCAAGCGGACGCTGGACCGCGAGGGCGGCAAGGCCTACCTGGACCGGTTGCCCGCGTTCATGCCGATGGACCTGGCGGACGGCTTCCCGGAGGCCACCAACCCGGTCGAGGCGGGGCTCGCCGACCTGTGGCAGCGCACCGTCCCGCACATGTCCGCCCACTGGCGGGCGCGGTTCGCCGAGTCCACCCGCAACCTGCTGAACGAGTCGCTCTGGGAGCTCTCCAACATCGACGAGGGCCGGGTCGCCAACCCGGTGGAGTACATCGAGATGCGGCGCAAGGTCGGCGGCGCGCCGTGGTCCGCCGGGCTGGTCGAGTACGCCGCGCAGGCCGAGGTGCCGGAGGCGGTCGCCCACTCCCGTCCGCTGCGGGTGCTGCGGGACGCCTTCTCGGACGGCGTGCACCTGCGCAACGACCTGTTCTCGTACGAGCGGGAGATCGGCGAGGAGGGCGAACTCTCCAACGGCGTGCTGGTGTTGGAGACCTTCCTGGGCTGCTCGACGCAGCAGGCCGCGGACGCCGTCAACGACCTGCTCACCTCCCGGCTGCAGCAGTTCGAGAACACCGCGCTCACCGAACTCGCCCCGCTCTTCGCCGAACACGCCCTGGACCCCGGGGAGATCACCCGGGTCCTGGCGTACGTGAAGGGACTGCAGGACTGGCAGTCCGGCGGCCACGAGTGGCACATGCGCTCCAGCCGCTACATGAACGGCGGCGGCGCCGGCGCCCCCGCGCTCGGCCCCAGGGGGCTCGGCACCTCCGCCGCCAACCTGCGCCTGGCCGCGGGCCTGCGCGGTCTGCGGAGCTTCACCCACACCCCGCGCCGCACCGGCCCCTCCGTGCTGCCTGAGCTGCCGATGCCGTACCCCACCCGGCTCAGCCCGCACCTGGACGCCGCCCGCGAGTACGTCGTCGGCTGGGCGCGGGAGACCGGACTGCTGGAGCCGGAGCCCGGCGTACCGGCCACCGACCTGTGGAGCGAGGCCAAGCTCCGCGACTACGACTTCGCGCTGTGCGCGGCCGGCATCGACCCCGACGCCACCCCCGCCGAACTCGACCTCAGCTCCGCCTGGTTGACCTGGGGCACCTACGCGGACGACTACTACCCCGCGGTGTACGGCCGGGGCCGCGACCTGCTCGGCGCGAAGCTCGCCAACGAGCGGCTGCACGAGCTGATGACCCTGGACGGCAGCCTGCCGTTCGCCCCGCGCAACGCGCTGGAGCGCGGGCTCGCCGAGCTGTGGGCGCGGACCGTCGCGCCGTTCGGCCCGCCCGCGCGGGAGAGCTTCCGCCGGGCGGTCGGCGACATGATCGACAGCTGGCTGTGGGAGCTCGCCAACCAGGCGCAGAACCGTATCCCCGACCCGGTCGACTACATCGAGATGCGACGCGCCACCTTCGGCTCCGACCTGACGATGAGTCTGGCCCGGCTGGCGCGCGGCTCGGTGATCCCGGAGGAGGTCTACCGGAGCGGCACCGTGCGGGCGATCGAGAGCTCGGCGGCGGACTACGGCAGCCTGGTCAACGACCTGCACTCGTACCAGAAGGAGATCGAGTACGAGGGGGAGTTCCACAACCTGGTGCGGGTGGTGGAGTCCTTCTTCACCTGCGACTACGCGGTCGCGGTCGACATCGTGGCGGACCTGGTCGCCTCCCGGATGAGCCAGTTCCGGCACCTGGTGGCGGGTGAACTCCCGCTGGTGAAGCAGGACTTCGGGCTGGAGGGGGAGGCCGCGGCGGCCCTCGACGGGTACGTGGAGGAGCTGCAGGACTGGATGGCCGCGGTGCTGAACTGGCACCAGCGGACGCGGCGGTACACGGAGGACGTGCTGAAGCGGCACTTCGCGCCGTCCACGGCGGTGCCGGAGGTGCGGGAGGCCGTGCTGTTCGGCGGGCCGGTGGGGTTGGGGACGTCCGCGGTGCGGATCCTGGCGGAGCTGAGGGGGTAGCCGCCCGGGGAACCCCGCGCCCGGTCGGGGCGCGGGGTTCCTGTTACTACTGCCAGGAGTTCTGCGGTTGGGTGGGCTGGGACTGCTGGGGGATCGGGGCGTGCGGCGGGCGCCGGCGGCCGCGGGGGTGGCGGGTGAGGGAGTAGCCGGCGACGCCGGCGAGGGCGGCGAGGATGCCGCCGGCGGCGGTCCACCACCAACGGGTGTTCCAGCCGGAGAAGAGGTCGGAGTACCAGTGGGTGACGGCGGCGACCGGGGCCGCCGCGTGGGTGGCGGAGGCGGTGGGCGTCGGGGTGGCGGCCGCGGCGCTCGCGGTGGAGCCGGGGTTGACCGGCGGGACCAGCGGGGCCTTGAGCGCGCCGCCCTCGGGCTGGGCGTCGTCCGCGCCGCCCTTGGTGGCGACGTGCAGGTGGACCTGGGCGGCGAGGCCGAGGTCCTGCTGCTGGACGTCGGAGGCGGAGAGCCGGACGTAGTAGGTGCCGGGCAGCGGGTCGCCGTCCCAGGGCTCGGCCCAGGAGCGGATCTGCCGCAGGGTGCAGCTCATCGACAGGGTGCCGGCGGTCTGCTCGGCGGTGCCGCTCTGCGGTCCGGCGGTGCAGGACTGGCGGCGGCGCAGGCCGTCGAAGAGCTCGACGGTCCAGGTCTGCGGGCCGTGCCGGTCCGCCGCGTCCGGCAGGGTGACCTTGACCTGGACGGTCGGGGTCTGGCCCTCGGAGGCGGGGAACGCCCAGTACAGGTAGTCGCCGGTGGAGACCGGGACGTCCGCGTCCTGTCCGGCGGCCAGCGTGGTCGCGGTCAGGAAGCTGGTGCCGACCGAGTTCACCACCGGCTTGCCGGACGAGGAACTGGAGGCGGACGGCGCCGAGGAGCCCGCGCCCGCGGCGGACGCGGCGGCGGACGGGGAACCCGCGGCGGGCGCGGAGGCCGACGGCGAGGGTGTGGCGGAGGGGGAGGCGGCCGAGGCCGCAGGGGCGGTCAGGGCCAGCAGCGCCGCAGCGGCGGTCGCGGGGAGCAGAAGCTTTCGCATGGTCAGTTCTCCCGCCAGACGGCGATCCGCCAGCGTGCCAGCCAGCCGAAGATCAGACCGGTGAGCAGGCCGGCCAGGGTGAGGACGCCGAGCAGGATCCAGCCACGGCCGAGGCCCATCGCGGGGCCGTCGGGCGCGGGGGAGGCGGCGACGACGTCGACGGTCAGCTCCAGCGGCAGACCGGGGTCGGCCTGGACGCCGGCCTGCGAGGCGAAGGAGTTGCTGACGACCAGGCAGACCGTCTGCGTGTCGGTGGAGTTGGCGCCGGCCGAGGCGGAGGCGGAGGGCGAGGCGGAACCGCCGTCGGGCGCGGACCAGCGGACGCCGGTGGAGGCGACGTCGGTGCGGCCGCTGCCGGCGTCGGTGCCGCGCACGAGTTCCTGCCCGCGCTGGTCGGTGGCCTGCAGCAGGACGCCGTAGTCACGGGCGACCGCACGGTCGGGGGTGACGCTGACCGAGGCGCGCAGCTCCTGGCCGGCCTTGACCGGGACCCGGTAGACGCGGTGCTCGGAGAACTTCTCACGGTCGGTGTAGACGCCCGGGGCGAGCACCGGCGCGGTGGCGCACTGGTCGGTGCCGGCGGCCTTGGCGGGGGTCACGGTGTGGGTGTCCTGGGCGCGGGTGACCAGCTGCTTGACGCGCTGGGTCAGCTGCTCCTGGGTGCGGACGTCGGTGAAGGTGCCGCCGGTCGCGTTGGCGATGCACAGCAGCTGCTGGCGGGTCTTGTCGTCGTGCGCCAGGCCCAGCGTGTCGACCACCAGGTGGATGCCCTGGCTGGCGAGTTCGCGGGCCACGTCGCACGGGTCGGGCGGGGCGCAGGTGTCCTCGCCGTCGGTGATCAGCACGATCCGGCGGGTGGTCGGGCCGGTGCCGAGGTCCTGGGCGGCGGCGCGCAGCGCCACGCCGATCGGGGTCCAGCCGGTGGGCCGCAGGGTGGCGACCGCGGTCTTCGCCTCGACCTTGTCGGTCTTGCCGACCGGGAAGAGCTGCTTGGTGTCCTTGCAGCCCTCCTTCTGGTCGTTGCCGGGGTAGGTCGCGCCGAGGGTGCGGATGCCGAACTCGGTCTCGCTGGGCAGCGCGTCGATGACCTCGTCGATCGACTGCTGGGCGACCGCCATCCGGCTCTTGCCCTGGATGTCGGCGGTCCGCATCGATCCCGACCCGTCGAGGACCAGGTTGACCTTGGGTGCTTCGGTGGGAGCGGGCGGCGCCCCGGGCTCGTCGGCGTGCGCGGGGAGGGTGCCGAGCACGGTACCGGCGACTATCGCCAGCGCTCCCAGCAGGGCGGCCCCGCGAGCCGGCCGTGGTGTTCTGGTGGTGGTGATCACCGACGCATCCTAGGGACCGTCCGGTCGGTTCACCCAACGCGGGTGGCGCGAGCCGGGGTTGGCGTGCATAGCATGCGTCGGCGATGAGGAGGACGGGTGACGGTGCGTCTGGCGGGTGTCGGCAAGCGGTACGGGCGGGGCGGGCCCTGGGTGGTGCGCGGGGTGGAGCTGACGGTCCGTCCGGGCGCGCTGGTGCGGATCGAGGGCGCCAACGGGTGCGGGAAGTCGACGCTGCTGAAACTGCTCGCGGGCATCGAGCGGCCGGCGGAGGGGCGGGTGGAGGTGACGGGTAGTCGGGCCTGGGTGCCGGAGCGGTTCCCGGCGGCGCTGCCGTTCGACGTCCTCGGCTACCTGCGCCAGCACGGCCGGGTGCGCGGACTGTCGGCCGCCGAGACGGACCGCCGCTCCCGGGCCTGGCTGGAGCGCTTCGGCATCGCCGAGCGCGCGGGGACGCCGATCGGCCGGCTCTCCAAGGGGACGGCACAGAAGGTGGCGGTCGCCCAGGCGCTGCTCGCCGAGCCGGAGGTGCTGCTGCTCGACGAGGCGTGGACGGGGCTGGACCAGGCGGCGCGGGGCGAGCTCGACGAGGCGGTCGCCGAGCGGGCGGCCGCGGGCGGCGTGGTGTTCTTCGTCGACCACGACCCCGGCCGGCTGGCCGGGCTGGTGGACGCGGCGTACGCGGTGGCCGACGGTCGGCTGCGGGCGGCGGCGCTGCCGGACGCGGACCGCCACGGCCCGCGCACCGTGGTGGTGGTCGAGGCGGCGGAGCTGCCGCAGTGGCTGCCGGGCGGCCCGGAGCGCAAGCCGCTGGCGGACGGGGCGATCCGCCTGGACGTCGCGGCGGCGCACTCGGACGCGCTGCTGCGGCGGCTGCTGGCCGTCCCGGCGGTGCACGTCCGGAGCGTGCGGGCGGAGGAGGGGTCGTGACGGTCCGGGCGCTGACGCGCTATCACTTCGCGCTGCTGGTGCGCTCGCAGCGGTGGGTGCCGCCGGTGCTGGCGTACGTACTGGCGATGGTGGTCGGAGTGGCCGCGGGGGACGAGGAGTTGGGGGCGCTCGGCTACGCGGCGGGGGTCCTGGTGCCGGTGACGGCGTGGCTGGTGCGGACGGTGGTGACGGCCGAGCCGGCCGCCTCGCGGGGCTGCCTGGTGGCCGCGGCCGGATGGTGGCGGGTGCACCTGGGGGCGCTGCTGGCCGCGGTGCTCGCGGCCGCGGTGCCCGCCGCGGCGGGGATCGCCGGCGTCCTGGCGACGGGCGGCGGCTCGCGGGCCGGCGCGGCCCCGACGCTGCTCGCGGGCGCCCTGGCGGCGGGCGTGTGCCTGGCGCTGGGCGCCGCGATCGGCGCGGTGTGCAACCGGCCGGTGCTGCGGCGGTCCCCGTACGGGATACCGCTGGCGCTGGCGGGAGCGGTGGCGGTGCTGGTGCTGCCGGGCTCGCCGGCCAACGCGGTGGTGCGGGCGCTGGTGGCCGGGTCGGCCGGGAAGGGCCTGGTACTGCCGTGGTGGACGGCGCCCGCGGCGCTCGGGCTGGCCGCGGCGGCGGTGGCCGGAGCGGTCGCGCTGGCGGGCCGGGACGAGTGACCGGCAGGAAACGGACACACCGGACCGGATCGGAATAAATATGGCGAATCCTGGCTAGGGTGCTGGAGGACGTGCCCCAAGCCAGTCGGAAGGAAGTCCGCCGTGAGCAACCTGTTCGCGATCGCCTACCCGGATGTCGACACCGCCAAGCGGGTGCGCGACGAGCTGATCGGCCTGCAGAAGCAGAAGCTGATCGACCTGGAGGACGTCGTCGTGGTCGAGCGCCGCGAGGACGGCAAGATCAAGCTGCACCAGGCCATGTCCAACACCGGCATGGGCGCGGCGTCCGGTGCGCTCTGGGGCGGCGTGATCGGCCTGCTGTTCTTCATGCCGTTCCTGGGCGCGGCGATCGGCGGCGCCACCGGCGCGGCGGTCGGCGCCGCCACCGACACCGGCGTGGACGACAACTTCATGCGGCAGGTCGGCATGAAGATGGCGCCGGGCAGCGCGGCGCTGTTCGCGCTGGTGCGCAGCTCGACCCAGGACAAGGTGATCCCGGCGGTGGCGCAGTACGGCGGCGAACTGCTGCAGACCTCGCTGAGCACCGACGAGGAGGAGCACCTGCGGGAGATCGCCAAGGCGGCGTACCCGGGCTCCACGCTCTGACGGCAGGTGGCCACGGACGCTTCGACGCTCGCGGACCGGGCGCCCGGCTTACCGGCGGCCCGGCCGCGGCGCTGGACCGAACTGGTCCTGGTGCTCGCCGCGGTGGGGCTGGCGGTGTTCGGGTACGTCGAGGTGGGCGTCAACATCGACGGGAAGGCGCCGCCGGACGCCGCGGAGTACGGCGCCGCCCTCGGCGTGCTGGCCCTGGCCGCGCACGGCGCGGTGCGCTGGCGCGCCAGGTGGGCCGACCCGCTGCTGCTGCCGATCGCGGTGCTGCTGAACGGCATCGGACTGGTCGTCATCTACCGCCTGGACCGGGCCACTCCGGGCAGCGGGGCGGCCCCCACCCAACTGCTCTGGTCCACCCTGGGGGTGGGCCTGTTCATCGCGGTGCTGCTCCTGCTGCGCGACCACCGCCGGCTGCAGCGCTACGCGTACGTGGGAGCGTTCGTCGCGCTGGTGCTGCTGGTGCTGCCGGTGTTCTTCCCGCCGGTGTACGGCTCGCGGATCTGGATCACGCTGGGCCCGCTCTCCTTCCAGCCGGGCGAGTTCGCCAAGATCCTGCTGGCCGTCTTCTTCGCGGCCTACCTGGCCGCGCACCGCGACGCACTGACCCTGACGGGCCGTCGGGTGCTGTGGTTCCAACTGCCGCTGGGCCGGGTGCTCGGCCCGGTGCTGCTGATCTGGGCGGCCTTCGTCGGCGTGCTGATCCTGGAGACCGATCTCGGCACCTCGCTGCTGTTCTTCGGGCTGTTCGTGGTGATGCTGTACGTGGCGACCGCGCGGACCGGATGGATCGTCATCGGCCTGCTGCTGGCCGCGCTCGCCGCGGTCGGGGTGGGCTGGCTCTCCCCGCACGTGCACAGCCGGGTCACCGACTGGCTGCACCCGCTGGCGTCGATCGATGCCGGGCTGGGCGCCAACCAGATCGCCCAGTCGCTGTTCGCCTTCGCCTGGGGCGGCGAACTCGGCACCGGCCTCGGCCTCGGCCACTCCACGCTGATCGGCTTCGCCACCAAGTCGGACTTCATCCTGGCCACCGTCGGCGAGGAACTCGGCCTGACCGGGCTGCTGGCGGTCTTCCTGCTGTACGCGCTGCTGGTCTCCCGGGGCTTCCGCACCGGCATGGAGCTGCGCGACCCGTTCGGGCGGCTGCTGGCGATCGGCCTGGCCGCGCTGGTGGCGATCCAGGTGTTCGTGGTGGCCGGCGGCGTGCTCGACCTGATCCCGCTGACCGGGATGACCCTGCCGTTCATCGCCCAGGGCGGCTCGTCCGTGGTCACCAACTGGATCATCGTGGCGCTGCTGGTGCGGATGAGCGACCTGGCCCGGCGTCCCGCCCCCGAGGCGGCCCGGTGAGGCGCGGACGGATCGAGGGACCGCGCGACGGCCCGCAGGGACTGCCCGGCATCACCACCACCGGCCGCCGGGCCGGCACCTTCTGCATGCTGCTGATCGTCGCCCTGTCGGTGCAGGCCACCCGGGTCCAGGTCTTCCAGAAGAAGGAGCTCGACCACAACAGCGCCAACCAGCGGGCCACCATCCAGCGCTACAGCCAGCCGCGCGGCAACCTGGTGGTGGCCGGCGCCCCGGTCACCGGCTCCGCCGCGACCGGCGGCCGCTACGCGTACAAGCGCACCTACACCGACGGGCAGCTGTACGCGGCGGTCACCGGCTACTCGTCCCAGACCTACGGCAACACCCAACTGGAGGGCGTCTACGACGACCTGCTCTCCGGCACCGACCCCAGGCTGGCCGGCTGGGCGGTCTGGGACGCCATCTCCCGGCAGCGGCAGCCCGGCGGCGACGTGGTCACCACCATCGACCCGGCCGCCCAGCGGGCCGCCCTGCAGGGCCTCGGCAGCCAGAAGGGCGCGGTCGCCGCGATCGAACCCGCCACCGGCCGGATCCTCGCCCTGGTCTCCACCCCCAGCTACGACCCCGGCACCTTCGCCGGGACCTCCGCCGCCGACCAGGACGCCTGGAAGAAGCTCCAGGACAACCCCGACCAGCCGATGCTCAACCGGGCGCTGCGGCAGATCTACCCGCCCGGCTCCACCTTCAAGGTGGTCACCGCCGCCGCCGCGCTGGCCAACGGCGTGGTGACGGACATTCAGGCCCCCACCAGCGCCCCGTACCCGTACGTGATGCCCGGCACCACCACCGAGCTGCCCAACGACACCACCGCCTGCGACCGGGCCGGGATGTCGCTGGACGAGGCGATGGTGCTGTCCTGCAACAGCACCATGGGCTACCTCGGGGTGCAGACCGGGCTGGACCGGATGACCGCGATGGCGAAGAACTTCGGGTTCAACGACGCCCGGCTGGACGTGCCGGTGCGCGCCGCCCGGTCCAACTTCGACACCGAGATGAACAAGTCGCAGCTCGCACTCTCCTCGATCGGCCAGTACGACACCGCCGCCACCCCGCTGGTGATGGCGATGGTCGCCGCCGGGGCCGCCGCCGACGGCCAGGTGATGTATCCACAGCTTGTGGACAAGCTGACCAAGGCCGACGGCAGCCAGGTCCAGCTGATGCATCCGGTGCTCTACCGGCAGGCGTTCGGCTCCGGAGTCGCCTCCCAGCTGCGGGAGTTGATGACCGACGTGGTGGAGAACGGCACCGGCCGCAACGCCCGGATCGCCGGCGCCGAGGTGGGCGGCAAGACCGGCACCGCCCAGCACGGCGTGGACAACAGCGGGACGCCGTACGCCTGGTTCATCGCCTGGGCCCGCCCGTCCGGCTCCACCGCCGTGCCCCCGGTCGCGGTCGCCGTGGTGGTCGCCGACAGCCAGGCCAGCGAGGTGACCGGCGGCGGGCTGGCCGCGCCGATCGCCAAGGCGGTCATGCAGGCGGTGCTGAACCGGTAACCGGGCCCGATCGGCAGATAGCAGGAGTCATTGGTGCTTTTGGTACTGTCCCTGCCGGATTCCCCATCAGAAGGACATCGATGAGCACCACCCGCCTGCTGCGGCGCAAGCCCGTGGACACCCTGATCGCCGAAGCGGGCGGGAGCGGAACCGGCCACCTGCGCCGCTCCATCGGCCTGTGGCAGCTGTCCGCGATCGGCATCGGCGCCACCGTCGGCACCGGCATCTTCTTCGTGCTCACCACCTCCGTCCCGGAGGCCGGGCCGGCCGTGGTGCTGTCCTTCGTGATCGCCGCCGTCACCGCGGGCCTCACCGCGCTCTGCTACGCCGAACTGGCCTCCGCCATCCCGGTCGCCGGCTCCTCCTACTCGTACGCCTACGCCACCATGGGCGAGGTGGTCGCCTTCGGCGTCGGCGTCTGCCTGCTGATGGAGTACGGGGTCTCCGCGTCGGCGATCGCGGTGACGTGGGGTCAGTACCTCAACCAGTTCACCGACCTGGCGTTCGGCTTCCAGCTGCCCGCCGTGCTGACCGCCCCGCCCGGCGACCACGGCATCGTCAACCTGCCCGCGGTGGTGCTGGTCGCGCTGGTCACCCTGCTGCTGATCCGCGGCGCCGGCGAGTCCGCCAAGGTCAACGCCGTCATGGTGGCGATCAAGCTGGCCATCCTGGTGCTGTTCATCGCGGTCGGCCTGACCGGCTTCTCGGCCGGCAACTTCCACCCCTTCCTGCCGCTCGGCTGGGGCGGGGTGCAGACCGCGGCGTCCACCATCTTCTTCTCCTTCATCGGCCTGGACGCCGTCTCCACCGCCGGCGAGGAGGTCCGCAACCCGCGGCGCACCCTGCCGCTGGCCATCCTGATCTCGCTGGTCGTGGTCACCCTGCTGTACATCGCGGTCGCCGTCACCGCGATCGGCGCCCAGCCCTGGCAGCAGTTCGACGGCCAGGAGGCCGGCCTCGCGCAGATCCTGCAGAACGTCACCGGCCAGAGCTGGCCCGCGCTGGTCTTCGCCCTCGGCGCGATCGTCTCGATCTTCTCGATCACCCTGGTGGTGATCTACGGCCAGACCCGCATCCTGTTCGCGATGGGCCGCGACGGCCTGCTGCCCCGCCGCTTCACCCGGGTCTCCGCCCGCACCGGCACCCCCGTGTGGAACACCGTCGTGGTCGGCGCCGCGGTCGCGCTGCTCGCCGCGGTCTTCCCGCTCAAGCTGCTCGCCGACATGACCTCGATGGGCACCCTGGTCGCGTTCGCCACGGTGTCGCTGGGGATCGTCGTGCTCCGCCGCACCCGCCCCGACCTGCCGCGCGGCTTCAAGGTCCCGCTGTACCCGGTCACCCCGCTGGTCAGCGCCGCGGCGTGCATCTACCTGATCACCCAGCTGCACGCCGATACCTTCCTCGCCTTCGGCGTCGCGCTGGCCGTCGCCGCCGTCGTCTACTTCGGCTACAGCGCCAAGCACTCCCGGCTGGCCCGACCCGCCGACGACCTGACCCGGGTGTGAAGGTGAAACAGGGGCGTGCACTCCGGCGCGCGCCCCTGTTTCCGCTGGCACCGGGCACGGCGCTCGGTGCCGAGTTCGAACCGGAAGCCGGAAATCCGCGCCGAGTCCCGGGACATCGGCACACCCGGGCCCTAGCCTTCGCATGGTGACCACCCGACCGCCCGACCAGGCAGGCCAGGCCACGTGCGCCCTGCACACCCCGTCCGGCGACGCCCCGCCCCGCGGCGACGGGCGGGTGCCCGCCCCGCGCGGCCGCCGCACCCGCCGGGTCGCCCGGCTCGTCGCCCACCCCGGCGTCCAGGCCCTCGGCTGCCTCGCCGCAGCCGGCTGGGCCGCCGCCTTCCCGCTCCTGTCCGACCTGGTCAACCAGGTCTACTGGGGCCGCTTCGCCGCCCCCGCCTACCTGCTCGCCGCCGTCCTCTGCGTCACCCTGCCGCGCGGCCTCGCCCCGCGCGCCGCCGCCACCGCAGCCGCGATCGGCGCCGTCCTGCTGCCGCTCGCCGCGCTCGCCCTGAAAGGCCGTCACCAGTCCGAGGTGATGGTCGTCGAACGCGGCGCGTACCTGCTGCTGCACACCGGCAGCCCGTACCTGACCGACCCCACCCACGTCACCGACTACAACCCCTACCTGCCCGCGATGGCCCTGTTCGGCCTGCCCCGGGCCGCCCTCGGCGCCGCCCATCCCGCCACCCGGCTGCTCGGCGACGCCCGGCTCTGGTTCGCCGCCGCCTTCCTGGCCTGCCTGCTGGCCGGCTGGCGGCTGCTGCGGCCCACCCTCACCCGCGCCCCGATACTGCCGCTCGCGGTGCTCACCGCCTCCCCGCTGATCGCCCTCGCGCTGGTCGTCGGCGGCGTCGACCTCCCGCTGATCGGCGTCTGCTGCCTCGCCATGGCGCTCGCCGAACGCGGCCACCCGGTCCGCACCGGCCTGGTCCTCGCCCTCGCCTGCACCCTCAAGTGGACCGCCTGGCCGGCCGTCCCGGTCGCCCTGCTGCTGCTCCACCACCGCCACGGCCTGCGCCCCGCCCTGCGGGCCGGCGTCCTCGCCGTCACCCTCGGCTGCGCGGTGATCGCCCCGTTCGCCCTCGACCGCACCCGCGAACTGTACGAACAGGTGGTGCGCTTCCCGCTCGGCCTCACCGCCCTGCACACCCCCGCAGGCAGCCCGCTGCCCGGCAAGGTGCTGGCCGGACTCGGCCCGCTCGGTCACACCCTCTCGCTGACCCTGCTCTGCCTCGGCGGCCTCGCCGTCGCCCTCTGGCTGCTCGCCTACCCGCCGCCCACCGCCGTCGCCGCCTGCGACCTGCTCGCCGCCGGACTCACCGTCGCCTTCACCCTCGCCCCCGCCGGACGCTTCGGCTACCTCGCGCTGCCCGCCGTCCTGGTCCTCTGGCCCCGGCTCGCCAGCACCCCCGGACGGCCCCATCCGCCCGCCGACCGCCAGTCGCCGCCACCCGCCGCCGCGGCGCTGCCTAGGGTGTCCCCCGTAACCGTTCGAACTCGGGAGTGACGGCATGGGCGCCACCGGACGACGCCGATTCCTCGGCCTGGCCGCCGGCGCGGCCGCCGGACTGACCGCCTGCGGTCCCGGCCGCGCCCACCCCGGCGCCGCGCCCTCACCCGACGGGGCGCCGATCCCCACCCCGACGCCCGCGCCGTCCGCCACCGCGGCCGAGAACGCCCGCCCCGGCAACGCCGACTGGCGGATCGTCAACGCCGGGCCGGCCGCCGCGATCGAGGGCTGGGCCGACCGGGTCAGCGTCCTGCCCGGCGAACAGTTCGGCCTGCACGTCTCCACCACCGCCCCCGGCTTCACCGTCTCCGCCTACCGGATGGGCTGGTACGGCGGCGCCCGCGCCCGCCTGGTCTGGAAGTCCGGCGCCCTCCCCGGCACCCGCCAGGAGCCGTTCACCGTCGACCAGGCCACCCGCACCGTCCGCACCGCCTGGACCCGCACCACCGCCGTCGACACCACCGGCTGGCCCGAGGGCTGCTACCTGCTCCGCCTGGACGCCGACGGCGGCGCCGGCCAGCGGTACGTCCCGCTCACCGTCCGCTCCCGCACCACCGCCGGCACCACCGTCGTCGTCAACGCCGTCACCACCTGGCAGGCCTACAACGAGTGGGGCGGCTACAACCTGTACAACGGCCCCACCGGCGGCCTGCCCACCCGCTCGCTCCAGGTGGTCTTCGACCGCCCCTACCAGTACGCCGACGGCGCCGGACTCTTCCTGGTCTACGAGGCCCCGCTGATCGCGCTCGCCGAGAAGCTCGGCCTGCCGCTCTCCTACACCACCGGCATCGACCTGGCCGCCGACCCCGCGCTGCTGCACGGCGCCAAGGCGGTCCTGTCGCTCGGCCACGACGAGTACTGGTCCCCCGAGCAGCGCGCCCACGTCACCGCCGCCCGCGACGCCGGCACCCACCTCGCGATCCTCGGCGCCAACTGCTGCTACCGCCGCGTCCGTTACGAACCGTCACCGACCGGACCCGACCGCACCGTGGTCTGCTACAAGGGCGCCTGGAAGGACGACCCCGGCTACCAGGCCGGCCACCCCGCCACGACGGACTTCCGCTCCCCGCCCGGCGCCGACCCCGAATCCTCCCTGCTCGGCGTCCTCTACGACGGCTACCCCGTCGACGCCCCCTACGTCGTCACCTCCCCCGACCACTGGCTGTTCGCCGGGACGGGCGCCAAGCAGGGCGACAGCTTCGCCCACCTGGTCGGCGTCGAGTACGACCGCGTCGACCCGTCCTTCCCCACCCCGCAGGGCATCCAGGTCATCGCCCACTCCCCGGTGGTCTGCGACGGCCGCAAGTCGTTCGCCGACACCGCCCTCTACACCGCGCCCAGCGGAGCCATGGTCTTCGCGACCGGCACCATGCGATGGGTCGAGTCCCTCGACGCGATCGGCCACGGCCTCGACGACCGCACGGCGGCGCTCACCCGGCAGGTGACGGAGAACTACCTGCGGAGGGTTTCTTAGGGAGCTCGGGCAACTTGCACCACCAGGGGCTCGGGGAACTGCGAGGCGAGTGCCTGGTGGTCTGAGCCCGGCTGTAGGTCTTCGGAGACCCCCATCCGTCAGTTGTTGCCGATCTTGAGGACCTTGGAGACGGCCGGGCCGGCCGATTCCGCGCCGTGCTTGCCGCCCTGGACCTCCGCGGCGACGGCGAGGTTGCCGGAGTAGGCGGTGAACCAGGAGTTGGGGTCGTTCTGGCCGGTGACCTCCGCGGTGCCGGTCTTGGCGCCGGAGCCGGCCGGCAGGGCCGGGGTGACGGCGGCGGCGGTGCCGGACCTGACGGTCTGGACCATCAGGCCGCGGAGGTTGGTGAGCACCTCGGGGGAGAGGTTTCGGGCGGCCTTCACCTGGTCCATGCCGGGCACCAGGATCGGCTGGCGGAAGACCCCGGACTGGACGGTCGCGGCGACCGAGGCCATCGCCAGCGGGTTGGTCTGCACCTTGCCCTGGCCGATGAACTCCGTGGCGGCGCCCGCCATGTTGGACTCGACGGGGATCTTGGTGTCGAAGCTGGAGAGGCCGGTCTTCCAGACCAGGCCGAGGCCGAAGACGTCCTGCGCGAGCTTGGGCAGCGAGTCCGGCTTCAGGACCTCCTTGCCCTTCTCGATGAAGGCGGTGTTGCAGGACTTGGTGAAGTCCTCGGTGAAGGTGTAGTTCGGGAACTCTCCCCGGTCGTCGTTGTGCAACTCGAGGCCGGTGACCTTGGTCGTGTCGGGGCACGGCATCGGGGAGTTCGGGGCGACGCCGGCTTCCAGCAGGGCGGCGGCGGTGAGCACCTTCATGGTGGAGCCGGGGGCGGTGGCGCCGCCGAAGGCCCGGTTCTGGCCGGTCGGCGGGGAGAAGGCGAAGGCCAGGATGTTGCCGGTGCTGGGCTCGATGGCGACCAGCGAGGCGGGCTTGCCCTGTTCCTTGACGGCGGCCTCGGCGGCGGCCTGCAGGTTGGCGTCCAGAGTGAGCTTGAGGTTGGCGACCGGCTTGGGGTCCTTGATGGTGAACAGCTTCTCGGTGGCCGCGCTGCCGGAGTCGGCGGAGATCACCACGCCGGTGCCCGCGTCCGCGGGGTCGCCCTGCGGGACGGCGGTCTTGAACTTGTCGAGCAGGCCGGTCAGCGAGGCGTTGCCGCCGAGCGGCTTGCCGTTGCGGTCGGTGACGGCGGCGGGGGTGGCGAAGATCGGCTTGACCGCGATGGTCTCGCCGGCGTCCAGCTTGGGGTGGATGACGCTGGGGGCCCAGTGCACGGCGGCGGTGCCGTCGCTCATCTTGACCACACCGAGCACGCCGTCGTAGTTCCACGGGGTACCGGTGTCGGCGAACTCCATCGACGCCTTGAAGCTCTCCAGCACGCCGGTCGGCGCGGCCGGGGCGGCGGAGGAGGACGCGGAGGCGGAGGTGCTCGGCGCGGCGGTCGCCGACTTGGCGGCGGAGGGGGAGGGCGCGGTGGTGGGGCCGCCGACCGTGAGGTGGACGGCGCTGGGCTTCACCTTGTCCTGGAACGCGGTCAGCGCGGCCTGCGCCTGGTCGGGCGCGTCGGTGAGCTTGGCGGCCCCGAACAGGTCGCCCTTGGCCCAGGCCTCCAGGAACGCCTTGGCGCCGGACGCGGCCAGCTCCGGGCTCGGCGGCTCGGCGACCACCGTGCGGGGCTTGGCCGCCTCCGTCTTCGTCGAGCCGTCGGAGACCAGCGCGTACGCGCCGTACCCGCCGACTCCGAGCAGCACCGCGGCGAGCGCGGCGATGCCGATCTTGGCGCCCTTGTTCACGTGTCCGTCCCCCAGAAGGTGTCCTGCGTCCGCCGGTCATCAGCGGCCACGACACCATAGACAGACGTCATCCGTGCACTCACGACACGCTGCGGGTTTGTGACAGATCCGGTACACGTGACGAGGTGTCAGATCCAGCTGGTGAACCACATCCGGGCGCGCCAGTCCTGCATCGGGATGGTCTGCCCGGTGTAGATCGGATAGAAGTACAGGAAGTTCCACATCACCGCGGCGATCAGCAGGCCGGCGCCGGTGGCCCCGGCCAGTCGGCGGTCGGGTGAGGCGTCGGCGGGGCCGAGCATCGCGCCGATCATCATGGTGACCGCGAGGACCAGGAACGGGACGAAGCAGACCGCGTAGAACAGGAAGATGGTCCGCTCCTGGTACATGAACCAGGGCAGGTAGCCGGCGCCCAGCGCGATCAGGATCGCCCCGGCCCGCCAGTCGCGGCGCAGCACCCAGCGGTACAGGCAGTACCCGAGGGCGGCGATGCCCGCCCACCACAGCAGCGGGGTGCCGATGGCGAGCACCTCGCGGGCGCACTCGGCGGTGGTGCAGCCGGCCTGGCCGTTCTTCGGCGACTCGTAGAAGAAGGAGACCGGCCGGCCCAGCAGCAGCCAGCTCCACGGGTTCGACTGGTAGGTGTGCGGGCTGTGCAGGTTGGTGTGGAAGTCCCACATGGTCTGGTGGTAGTGCCACAGGCTCCGGAACCACGCCGGCCCGAAGCCGCCGGAGTTGTGCAGCGCCCAGTCCCGGTAGTACCCGCCCTTGCCGGGCTCGGTGCTGGACATGATCCAGCCGGTCCAGCTGAGCAGGTAGACCCCGGCGGCGGTGACGCAGACGCTGACGCCGGCGACCGCGGCGTCCAGCAGGCCCCACACGGTCCAGTTGCGGCTGCCGAGCATCCGCCGGGCCGAGACGTCCCACATCAGGGTGAGCAGCAGGAACGCGCCGATCGCCGGGAGGCCGCTCCACTTGGTGGCCATCATCAGGCCCAGGCAGACGGCGGCGGCGAGCCGGTAGGGCCGCCAGCCGAGCACCGTCCAGTCGCCCCGGACGCCGTCCTCCAGTCGGCGGGCGATCAGTGCGCGGGTCCGGTCCCGGTCGAGCAGCAGGAAGCCGAACGCGGCCAGGAACCAGAACATCACCACCAGGTCGAGGATCGCGGTGCGGCTGAGTACGAAGTGCAGGCCGTCGACCGAGAGCAGCAGGCCGGCGACGCAGCCGAGCAGGGTGGAGCGGAACAGCCGGCGGGCGATCCGGGCCAGCATCAGCACCGAGAGGGTGCCGAGCACGGCCATCATGAACCGCCAGCCGAAGGGGCTCATGCCGAAGATCTGCTCGCCCAGGCCGATGATCCACTTACCGACCGGCGGGTGGACGATGTACGCCGGGTCGGTGCGGAACGGGATGTTCGGGTTGGGCGCGGTGATCTGCGCGTTGGCGTCGTCGGCCCAGCTGGTCTCGTAGCCGACCCGCCAGAGCGAGTAGGCGTCCTTGGCGTAGTACGTCTCGTCGAAGATCAGCGCGTGCGGGCCGCCGAGGTTCGCGAAGCGCAGCACGCCGGCGAAGAGCGCGACGGCGATCGGGCCGAGCCAGCCGGACAGCCTGCACAGCAGCGTCCAGAACTCGACGGACATCCGCAGGCCGAGCCGGGCGAGCACGGGGGAGAGTTCCACCCGGTCCGGGGTGACGCCGAAGCCGTCGGGCATCGGAGGCACCAACTGCTCGGCCAGGGACGGCCGTTCGGGTGCCCGATAGCCGACGCCGCGCAGTGCGCGGGCCCAGCGCGAGTCCGGTTCGCCGCTCTCCCGTGGCGCCGGAACGACGGCCGGGTCGGCCGATTCCAGCACGATCACGCCGCCCCGCTCAGGGTGGTCCATACCACTCTCCATGTCGCCGCTCACGCGCCACATCGTAGGGGCAATGCGGTAAGTCACAAGGGGCACCCGCACGACGAGAAGTCACGAGGGGCGCCCGCACTACGAGAGGATGTCAGGGTGACTGGTGTTCTCGTTCTGGCAGGTACCCCCATCGGCGACGTCGACGACGCGCCGCCCCGACTGCGCGCCGAACTGGCCGAGGCGGACGTGATCGCCGCCGAGGACACCAGGCGGCTGCGCCGACTCACCCAGGCGCTCGGCGTCACGCCGGCCGGCCGGGTGCTCTCGTACTTCGAGGGCAACGAGGTGGCCCGTACCCCGGAGCTGGTCGCCGCGCTGCTGGACGGCGCCCGGGTGCTGCTGGTCACCGACGCCGGCATGCCCTCGGTCTCCGACCCCGGCTACCGGCTGGTGGACGCCGCGGTCGCCGCCGGGGTCAAGGTGACCGCGGTGCCCGGCCCGTCCGCGGTGCTCACCGCGCTGGCGCTGTCCGCGCTGCCGGTGGACCGCTTCACCTTCGAGGGCTTCCTGCCGCGCAAGGCCGGCGACCGGGCCCGGCAGCTGGCCCAGATCGCCGCCGAGCCGCGCACCATGGTCTTCTTCGAGGCCCCGCACCGGATCGCCGAGACCCTCGCCGCGATGGCCGAGGCGTTCGGCGCGGACCGCCTCGCCGCGGTCTGCCGGGAGCTCACCAAGACCTACGAGGAGGTCCGCCGCGGCCCGCTCGACGAGCTCGCGGCCTGGGCCGCCGAGGGCGTCAGAGGCGAGATCACCGTGGTGGTGGCCGGTGCCCCGCCCGCCGCGCCCGAGGAGGTCGGCCCGGCGGAGCTGGCCCGCCGGGTGGCCGCCCGCGAGCAGGCCGGCGAGCGCCGCAAGGAGGCGATCGCCGCGGTCGCCGCCGACCTGGGCCTGCGCAAGTCCGTGGTCTTCGACGCCGTGGTGGCCGCCAAGCACGGCGCGTGACCGGTACGTGCCACCTGGGCTTTTCGCGCGTACGTTGGAATGAGCACCCCAGCGGAGGGCCAATTCGGGACCAAGACTTGGCAAGCCGGGTATCGCTCGGAGCCTCCCGGGCATTCCCTGGGATGGAACAACCCGCGCCGCGGTCGTCCGACCCGGCGGCGGGCTCCGAGCGAAGCGAGGTGGCGCATGAGCGACACGATCGACAGCCCCCGGAACGACGGAGCACCCAGCGGACTCGGGGTGACCGCCCGGCCGCGCACCTCCGTGGAGACGGTCCGCGAGGCGTACTCCTTCGCCTGCCTCAACTGCGGCTACGGCTGGGAGCAGGCCTACGACATCGAGCACCACACGGCCAGGGACGGCCACACCGTGGTCGAGTACAAGGCGAACGGGGTGCGGGTGCCCTCGCCGCTGCGTGAACTGGTCTGCCCCGGCTGCGGCGGCGAGCGGGTCCGGATCATGCAGGCCGGCCGGGTCGCCGAGGTGGCCGCCACCGCGGCACCCGGGTACGCGCCGACCGCCGAGCCCGAGGGGCCGCCGAAGCCGGCCCGGCTGAAGGAAGAGCACCGTCGCCGCTGGTTCTCCCGCTCCCACCCGACCGGATGACCACCCGGGCCCGGGCCGCCCGCACCCGTGGGCGGCCCGGTGCTCCGACTAGGATCCGGGGGTATGGCGGCCTCCGAAGAGCACAGCAGCACCCCGGCGTACTACGTCACCACCCCGATCTACTACGTGAACGACCGCCCGCACCTGGGCCACGCGTACACCACCGTCGCCGGTGACGTGCTCACCCGCTGGCACCGCCAGCGCGGCGCCGACGTCTGGTACCTGACCGGCACCGACGAGCACGGCCAGAAGATCCTGCGCACCGCCGAGGCCAACGGCGTCACCCCGCAGCAGTGGTGCGACCGGCTGGTCGAGGAGGAGTGGAAGCCGCTCTGGCGCCACCTGGAGATCGCCAACGACGACTTCATCCGCACCACCGAGGCGCGCCACACCGACCGGGTGCGGGAGTTCGTCCAGGACCTGCACGACCGGGGCGAGATCTACAAGGGCAGCTACACCGGCCCGTACTGCGTCGGCTGCGAGGAGTACAAGCTCCCCGGTGAGCTGCTGCCCGGCGCCACCGAGGACGAGAAGCTCTGCCCGATCCACCGGCGCCCGGTCGAGTGGCTGGAGGAGGAGAACTACTTCTTCCGGCTCTCCGCGTACGGCCCGAAGCTGCTGGAGTTCTACGCCGCCAACCCGGAGTTCATCCAGCCCGCCTCGGCCCGCAACGAGGTGCTGCGCTTCGTCGAGCAGGACCTCAAGGACCTGTCGATCTCCCGCTCCACCTTCGACTGGGGCATCCCGCTGCCCTGGGACGAGAAGCACGTGCTGTACGTGTGGGTGGACGCGCTGCAGAACTACATCACCGCGGCCGGCTACGGCGCGGACCCCGAGCGCTTCGCCCGGCTGTGGCCCGCCTCCGTGCACCTGGTCGGCAAGGACATCCTGCGCTTCCACGCGGTGATCTGGCCCGCCATGCTGATGGCCGCCGGACTGCCGCTGCCCAAGCGGGTGGTCGCCAACGGCTGGCTGATGGTCGGCGGCGAGAAGATGTCCAAGTCCAACCTGACCGGCATCGCGCCCACCGACCTCACCTCGCACTTCGGCGTCGACGCCTACCGCTACTACTTCCTGCGGGCCATCCCGTTCGGCACCGACGGGTCCTTCTCCTGGGAGGACTTCACCGCCCGGTACACCTCCGAACTCGCCAACGACTTCGGCAACCTGGCCTCCCGGGTGGCCGCCATGGTCGGCCGGTACTTCGACGGCGTGCTGCCCGCCGCGACCGCCGCCGGCCCCGCCGAGCAGGTGATCGCCGACGGGCTGGCCCGGGCTGCCGCCGAGGCCGACCGGAAGATCGGCGAGGAGCTCGACTTCGCGGGCGGCATCGCCGCGGTCTTCGAGTTCGTCAAGCTGGTCAACGGCTACCTCACCGAGCAGGAGCCCTGGAAGGTCGCCAAGTCCCCCGACGGGCAGGACCGGCTCGCCACCGTCCTGTACACCGCCGCCGAGGCGCTGCGCGCCACCGCGGTGCTGCTCAACCCGGTGATGCCGTCCGCCGCCGCGAAGCTGTGGGAGTCGCTGGGCGCCGAGCCCGGCCTCGGCGCGCTCGCCGACCAGACCATCGCCACCGTCGCCGACTGGGGCCGCCTCCCGGTCGGCGCCACCGTCACCAAGGGCGAGATCCTGTTCCCCCGCCTGGAAGAGAAGGCTGCCTCCTGATGGCCGGCAAGAAGAACGACGACCGCGCCACCCCGCCGCCGCTGCCCGAGCCCCTCGCGGTGCCGGTCGCCGACTCGCACACCCACCTCGACATGCAGTCCGGCACCCCCGCGGAGGGCCTGGCCCGGGCCGCGTCGGTCGGCGTCACCACCGTCGTCCAGGTCGGCTGCGACATCCCCGGCTCGCGGTGGGCCGCCGCACTCGCCGAGCAGTTCGAGCAGGTGCACGCCGCGGTCGCGCTGCACCCCAACGAGGCGCCGCGGATCTTCCTCGGCGACCCTGGGGGCACCTCCCAGCCCCCTGGGGCTGGGGGAGGCTGGTCGGGCCAGCACCGCGCCCCCGGCGGGCAGGCCGCCCTCGACGAGGCCCTCGCCGAGATCGACCGCCTCGCCGCCCTCCCGCAGGTGCTCGCCGTCGGCGAGACCGGACTCGACTACTTCCGCACCGGCCCCGAGGGCGTGGACATCCAGAAGGAGTCCTTCCGCCGCCACATCGAGATCGCCAAGCGCCACGGCAAGGCACTCGTGATCCACGACCGCGACGCCCACGAGGACGTCATCGCCGTGCTGCTCGAAGAGGGCGCCCCCGAGCGCACCGTCTTCCACTGCTACTCCGGCGACGCCGCGATGGCCAAGACCTGTGCCGAGCACGGCTGGTACCTCTCCTTCGCCGGGCCCGTCACGTACAAGGCCAACCACGCCCTGCGCGAGGCCCTCACCGCCACCCCGCTCGACCGCGTCCTGATCGAGACCGACGCCCCGTTCCTCACCCCCCACCCCTACCGCGGCCGCCCCAACGCCCCGTACCTGATCCCGGTCACCCTCCGCGCCATGGCGGCCCACCTGGACCTGGCCGAGGACGAACTCGCCACCGCCATCGCCGCCAACACCGCCCGCGCCTTCGGGTACTGATCGGCCCGTATCCTTGCCGGGTGAGCACCACCGAACCCACCTCCGACGGCCACCTGCTGGGAGCCGCCGACATCCGCGCGCTGGCCGAGGCGTTCGGCGTGAAGCCGACCAAGCAGCGCGGGCAGAACTTCGTCATCGACGGCAACACCGTGCGGCGGATCGTCCGGGCGGCGGGGGTGACGGAACGGGACGCCGTGGTCGAGGTCGGGCCGGGGCTCGGGTCGTTGACGCTGGCGCTGCTCGAAGTGGCGCGGCACGTCACCGCGGTGGAGATCGACCCGGTGCTGGCGCGCCACCTGCCGGACACCGTCAGGGGCCGGATGCCCGGCAAGGCCGACGCGTTCGACCTGGTGCTGAGCGACGCCATGGACGTCACCGAGCTGCCCGGGCCGGAGCCGACCGCGCTGGTGGCGAACCTGCCGTACAACGTCGCGGTGCCGGTGCTGCTGCACATGCTGGAGACCTTCCCGAGCATCGAGCGCACGCTGGTGATGGTGCAGAGCGAGGTCGCCGACCGGCTCGCCGCCAAGCCCGGCAACAAGGTCTACGGGGTGCCCTCGGTCAAGGCCAACTGGTACGCCGACGTGAAGCGGGCCGGCGCCATCGGCCGCAACGTGTTCTGGCCGGCGCCGAACGTCGACTCCGGCCTGGTGTCGCTGATCCGCCGCGACCCGCCCGCCACCACCGCCTCCCGCCGCGAGGTGTTCGCCGTGGTGGACGCCGCGTTCGCGCAGCGCCGCAAGACCCTGCGGGCCGCCCTCGCGTCCTGGGCCGGCTCGCCCGCCGCCGCCGAGCAGGCCCTGCACGCCGCCGGGATCGACCACACGCTGCGCGGCGAGATGCTGACGGTGGAACAGTTCGCCGCGATCGCCGAGCACAAGCCCCACCCGGAGGAGCGGTAGACATGGTCACGGTCCGCGTGCCCGCCAAGGTCAACGTCCAGCTCGGCGTCGGCGGGGTCCGCCCCGACGGCTACCACGACCTGGCCAACGTCTTCTTCGCGGTCGCCCTCGGGGACGAGGTGACCGCCACCCCCGGCGAGGGCGTCACCCTCTCCTGCACCGGACCGGACGCCGACGCCGTCCCGCTGGACGACACCAACCTGGCCGCCCGCGCCGCCCGCCTGCTCGCCGCCCGCCACGGCCTCGCCGACCCCGGCGTCCACCTGCACATCGACAAGGCCATCCCGGTGGCCGGCGGCATGGCCGGCGGCAGCGCGGACGGCGCGGCCGCGCTGCTCGCCTGCGACGCGCTGTGGCAGCTCGGCACCCCGCTGGAGACCCTGCTGGAACTGGCCGCCGAGCTCGGCTCCGACGTGCCGTTCGCCCTGCTCGGCGGCGTCGCCCTGGGCCGCGGCCGCGGCGAGATCCTGGAGGCCCTGCCGGTCTCGGGCACCTTCCACTGGGTCTTCGCGGTCGCCGACGGCGGACTCTCCACGCCGGCCGTCTTCAAGGAGTGCGACCGCCTGCGCGAGGAGTCCGGCCTCGGCGCGAGCATCGACGACGTCCCCACCCCCGACGCCGACCCGGCGCTGCTCGCCGCCCTCGCCGAGGGCGACCCGGTCGCGCTGGCCGCCGCCCTCGCCAACGACCTGCAGGCCGCCGCGATCTCGCTGCGCCCCGCCCTCGCCGACACCCTGCGGGCCGGCACCGAGGCCGGCGCCCTGGCCGCGCTGGTCTCCGGCTCCGGCCCGACCTGCGCCTTCCTGGCCAAGGACGCCGACACCGCCGAACAGATCGCCACCGCCCTCCGCACCTCCGGCACCTGCCGCACCGCCCACACCACCCACGGCCCGGTCCCCGGCGCCCACCTGGTCTAGTCCTCTCACTCGGTCCGCTCGCTTGACCTGGAGCGCGCTCCAGATTCCAGACTCCTCTCCGTGGCCCGCACCGGGCGGGCTGCGGAGACGAGGGGAACCCGGATGCGCCAGCGCACCATCGGAACCGATCCGCGCACCCGCCGCGAGGTCGGCGTGCTCAGCCTCGGCGCGATGCTGTTCGGCACGTTGACCGACGAGCCGACCGCCTTCGCCGTGCTGGACCGCTTCGTCGAGGCGGGCGGCACCTTCATCGACACCTCCAACAACTACGCCTACTGGATCGACGGCAGTCAGGGCGGTGTCAGCGAGGAGGTGATCGGCCGCTGGCGCGCCGCCCGCGGCATCACCGACGAGGTGGTGATCGCCACCAAGGTCGGCGCCCGCCCGAAGGCCCCCGGCACCGGGTTCGTGGAGAACGGCGAGGGGCTGGGCGCGGAGGCCGTCCGCGCGTCCGTGGAGGCCAGCCGCAAGCGCCTGGGCGTCGAGCGGCTCGACCTGCTGTACGCGCACGTCGAGGACCCCGCCGTCCCGCTCGCCGAGACCGTCCGGGTGTTCGGCGAACTCGTCGACGAGGGCGCGGTAGGCCTGCTCGGCGTCTCCAACCACTGGTCGTGGCGGGTCGAGCGGGCGCGCCACCTCGCCGCGCGGGCCGGACTCCCCGGCTACGAGGTGCTCCAGTACGGCCACAGCTACCTGCGCCGCCGCGGCGACTGGCCCGGCCTGCTCTCCGCCGACGGCGACCAGGCCGCCGTCCAGGGCGACCTGATCAGCTACGTCCGGGAGAACCCCGAACTCACCCTGGTCGCCTACTCCCCGCTGCTCGGCGGCGGCTACGTCCGCGACGACAAGCCGCTCGGCCCGTCCTTCGACCACGCCGGCACCCCGGCCCGGCTCGCGGCGCTCGACACCGTCGCCCGGCAGACCGGCGCCACCCGCAACCAGGTCGTGCTGGCCTGGCTGGTCGACGGCCCCGTCCCGTGCATCCCGCTGGTCGGCGCCTCCTCGGTGGCCCAGCTCGACGAGAGCCTGGCGGCGCTGGACCTGGAGCTGACGGAGGATCAGCGCCGCCTGCTGGACGCCGCACGGTGATGACTCGGGAAGCCCGCGACTAGGCTGGGGTGCGTTCTACCCCCCGTCCCGTCAGGAGCACACCAGCTGTGGCCGTCAATCTCGCCACCATCGAGTCCGTCACCAAGGTGTACGGCACCAGGGCCCTGCTGGACGGGGTGAGCCTCGGGGTCAGCGAGGGCGACCGGATCGGCGTGGTCGGCCGCAACGGCGACGGAAAGACGACGCTGATCCGGATGCTGGCGAAGCTGGAGGAGCCGGACACCGGGCGGATCACCTGGTCGGGCGGGCTGCAGATGGCGGTGCTGACCCAGCACGACTCGCTCGACCCGAAGGCGACCATCCGGCACGAGGTGATCGCGGACCGCGCCGACCACGAGTGGCTCGGCGACGCGCGGATCCGCGACATCATCCAGGGCCTGTTCGGCGGCCTCGACCTGCCGGGCTTCCCGGACGGCCTGGACACCGTGATCGGCCCGCTCTCCGGCGGCGAGCGGCGCCGCATCGCGCTGGCCAAGCTGCTGCTCGGCGAGTGGGACCTGATCGTGCTCGACGAGCCGACCAACCACCTCGACGTCGAGGGCATCGCCTGGCTCGCCCAGCACCTGCAGAACCGCCGCTCCGGCCTGGTCTGCGTCACCCACGACCGGTGGTTCCTGGACCAGGTGTGCACCCGGATGTGGGACGTGCAGCGCGGCGAGGTCCGCGAGTACGAGGGCGGCTACTCGGACTACGTGTTCGCCCGCGCCGAGCGCTCCCGGATCGAGGCCACCGAGGAGCAGAAGCGGCAGAACCTGGCCCGCAAGGAGCTGGCCTGGCTGCGCCGCGGCGCGCCGGCCCGCACCTCGAAGCCGCGCTACCGGATCGAGGCGGCGAACGCGCTGATCGCCGACGTGCCGGAGCCGCGCGACAAGTCCGAGCTGATGAAGTTCGCCAACGCGCGGCTCGGCCGGACCGTGTTCGACCTGGAGGACGTGACCGTCAAGGCGGGCGACAAGCTGCTGCTGGAGCACCTCACCTGGCAGCTCGGCCCGGGCGACCGGATCGGCCTGCTGGGCGTGAACGGCGCGGGCAAGACCTCGCTGCTGCGGGCGATGCAGGCCGCGTACGCCACCGACGGCGACGTGCAGCCGGCCGGCGGCACGGTCAAGGTCGGCAAGACGGTGCGCCTGGCGTACCTGTCGCAGGAGATCGCCGAGCTGGACCCGACGACCCGGGTGCTGCAGGCGGTCGAGCAGATCCGCGGCCGGGTCGACCTCGGCAAGGGCCGGGAGATGAGCGCCGGACAGCTCTGCGAGCAGTTCGGGTTCGGCAAGGACAAGCAGTGGACGCCGGTCGGCGACCTGTCCGGCGGTGAGCGCCGCCGCCTCCAGCTGCTGCGGCTGCTGATGGACGAGCCGAACGTGCTGTTCCTCGACGAGCCCACCAACGACCTCGACATCGAGACGCTGAACCAGCTGGAGGACCTGCTCGACGGCTGGCCCGGCTCGATGGTCGTGATCAGCCACGACCGGTTCTTCATCGAGCGGACCACCGACACCACCTACGCCCTGCTCGGCGACCGCCGGATGCGGATGCTGCCGAACGGCGTCGACGAGTACCTGCAGCGCCGCACCGCGATGGCGGAGGCCGCCGCGGCGACCGCCGCGGCCCAGCTCCCGGCCGCCGAGCCCGCCTCCGGGCTGTCCGCGGTCGACCTGCGCGCCGCCAAGAAGGAGATGCAGAAGCTGGAGCGGCAGATCGCCAAGCTGGACCAGCAGGAGTCCACGCTGCACGCCCGACTCGCCGAGCACGCCGCCGACTTCTCCAAGGTCGCCGAGCTGGACGCGCAGCTGCGCAAGGTCCGCGAGGACAAGGAGGAGCTGGAGCTCAGCTGGCTGGAGCTGGCCGAGCAGGTCTGACGCCGACCCGGTCGCCCGGCCCGCTCAGCCGAGCAGCACGTCCAGTTCGTCCGCGGCGCGCGCCATCGCGCTGCGGGTCGGGTCGTGCGGCGCGCCGGGCGGGGCGGTCCGGCCGGACGGCGGGCGGTGCGCGCGGGCCGCGTCGGTGAGCCGGTCGAGCGAGGCCAGCACCCGGTCGATCACCGGCCGTTCGGGCTCCCGGCCGCCGTAGCGCAGCTGGGCGGCGTACGCGGCGACCGCACCGCTGAGCCGTTCCAGCGCGGCGGTGGCGGGCAGCCACTCCTCGGCCAGCCGGCCGGCCGGCGGCGGTTCGGCCAGGCCCAGCTGGACCTGCCGGCGGGCGTCGGCCAGCGCCCGGTACGCGGTGCGGCGCAGCCACACCTCGGCGACGGGTTCGGCGCGGTCGGCCACCACCGAGGCCAGGTAGCGGCGGACGGTCGAGGCGGCGGTCACGATGCTCGGCTCGATCCGGTGCGGTGGGCGCTCGGGCCACAGCAGGTAGCCGAAGACCAGCACGATCGCGCTGGCCAGCGTGGTGTCCAGCATCCGCGGCCAGAACTCGGCGGCGCCGCTCTCCCCGCCGAGCTGCACCAGCAGCAGCGCGACCGGCGTCATCACCGCGGTGTTCAGCCCGTAGTGCGCGGCGTTGGAGTACGGCAGCAGCGCCACGCAGAGCGACACCAGCAGGCTCAGCGCCCACGCGTTGTCGGTCAGGGCGAGCAGGACGGCGGTGGCGGCGATGCCGAGCACGGTGCCGAGCGCCCGGCTGACGGCCCGTTGGAAGACCGAGCCGAGGTCCGGTTTGAGGACGAAGGCCACCGTCATCGGCACCCAGTAACTGCGGCTCAGCGTCAGCCCGTTGACCGCGGCCTCGGCGATCGCCACGCACAGGGCCACCCGCAGCCCGTAGCGCACCGAGCCGCGGGAGAGCAGCCGGACCCGCAGCCGCCACGGGTCCGGGGGCGGCGGGGCGGCGGTGTCCAGCGGCGCCCACCGGCCGGCGACGGTGTCCACGGCCGCCCGCAGCGCCGTGTCGAAGGCGGTCCGGGACGGGGTGTCCGGCTGCCAGTGCGGGTACCCGTCGGGCGGCGGGCCGCCGGTGACCTGCCGGGCCAGCGCCGCCGGGACGGCCGCCACCTCCGGCGGGACCGGGCGCCACGCCCAGAGCAGTCCGCTGGCCGCCTCGGTCGCGCCGAGCGCCGCCTCGTAACTGCGGCGCAGCCACCGCAGCCGCTCCGACTCGCGGCGCCCGGGCCGGGCGGCCGGCAGCAGGTCCTGCATCTCGTTGAGCCGGCCGGTGAGGACGCGGCGAGCGGCCGCGCCGTCGGGGGTGCCGAGCGCGGCGAGCATCCCGGCGAGGGCCAGGTAGACGTCGGCGAGCGCCCGGGTCCGCGGGTCGGTGCGCACGTCGGTGCGGTACCGCAGGCCGAGCAGCAGGACCAGAGCCGCACCGCAGGGCATCATCGCGGGCGCCGCCCACCACGGGTGCGGCAGCGCCATCCCGCCGCCCAGCGAGGCGGAGACCAGCAGCAGCAGTCCGGCCGCCGAGCCGCGCGGACCGGTCGCGCTGAGCGCGCCGCCGGCGAAGCCGACCACCGTCAGCGCCACCCCGATCAGCAGGCCGCTCGCGCCGCCGTGCTGCAGCGCCGCGCCGACCAGCATCCCGGTGGTGGAGGCGGCCAGGGCCAGCGCGATCCGCGGGGCCCGCAGCCGCAGCGGCTCCACCCGGTCGTTCATGGTCGCGTGCATCGCCCCGAGTGCCGCGAACACCCCGAGATCCAGCCGCCCGGACACCAGGCCCGCCAGCAGCGGCACCGCCATCCCGACCGCGGCCCGGCCCGTCGTCGTCCACGGCACCGCCGGACGGTCCGGCCGCAGGGCCAGCGCCCACCACGCGGTCGCATTCCCACGGCCGGGGCCTGACAAGTGATCACGCGCCTTCGCTGCACCAGTGGTTCGTGGCTGCTGGGCGACATTGCACGGCAGAACGGGTCTTCTCGGGCAGTCTATCGCCGCCCTGATCAGCCGAGGCTCGGCTCGAAAGCCGATTTCCCAACCGGTCGGCGGACCATGTAAAGTCTTCCTCGTCACAAGGGGAACCGAGAGGAACCCCGAGCAGCAAGCCCCTATAGCTCAGTCGGTAGAGCGTCTCCATGGTAAGGAGAAGGTCTGCGGTTCGATTCCGCATGGGGGCTCCGAAACGAAGGCCCCGCCGTCACGGCGGGGCCTTCGTCGTTTCGCGTGGCGGGAGTTGACCGAAGACGGGCCGATTGCCACCTGGCGGGGCGGGCACGAATGCGCTGTGATGGTGCGTCTGTCGAGCCGGACCGGTGGAGGTGGCGGGTGAGTGCTCGACTCGTGGTGGCCGATGACCACCGGCTGATGGCCGAGGCCCTGGGGACCGCCCTGCAGCAGCGCGGGCACCGGGTGCTCGGGGTGGGCTCGCCGTCCGCCGCCGTGCTCGAACTGGTGGCGGGGCGCCGGCCGGAGGTGTGCCTGCTGGGGACGGCCGCCGCGGTGGAGGACCCGTTCGAGGCGTTGCGCCGGCTGCGGCGGGAGCGTCCGGAGATCGCGGTGGTGGTGCTGGGTCCGCTGGGCGCGCCGGCCCGGGTGGCCGCGGCGTTCGCGGCGGGCGCGAGCGGCTACGTCCGCAGCGACGAGCGGATCGACGTGGTGGACCGGGCGATCGCCCGGGTGCGGGCCGGGGAGGCGGCGGTCGCGGTGGAGGTGCTGCGGGCGGCGTTCGAGCACCTGCTGTGGCCGGTGACCGAGCCCGACGACGAGGCGGTGCGGCTGCTGCGGCTGCTGACCCGGCGGGAGATCCAGGTGCTGGCGCGGATCGCGGAGGGCGAGGACACCGCGGCGATCGCCGCGGCGATGCGGATCGCCCCGTCGACGGCCCGCACCCACGTGCAGCGGGTGCTGACCAAGCTCGGCGCGCGGTCCCGGCTGGAGGCGGCGGCGCTGGCCGCCCGGACCGGGCTGCTCGACCAGCTCGGCTGAGCGGCGCGTTCTCCCATCCGGACGGTCGACCGGCCGTTCAGTCCGGTGGCCTATGCTCCCCAGCGAAAGAGTGTCGACTGTTGCGGAGGTCGAGGGCATGGGCAAGTACCTGGTCACGGGCGGGGCCGGCTACGTGGGAAGTGTGGTGGCGGCGCACCTGCTGGAGGCGGGCCACCAGGTGACGGTGCTGGACGACCTGTCGACCGGGTTCGTCGAAGGCGTGCCGGACGGCGCGGAGTTCGTCCGCGGCCGGATCCAGGACGCCGCCGAGGTGCTGGACTCCTCGTTCGACGGCGTGCTGCACTTCGCGGCGTCCTCGCAGGTCGGCGAGTCGGTCGCGGACCCGGAGAAGTACTGGCGCAACAACGTCGCCGGATCGCTCGAACTGGTGACGGCGATGCGCAAGGCCGGGGTGGGCACCCTGGTGTTCTCCTCCACCGCGGCGGTGTACGGCGAGCCGGAGGAGGTGCCGATCCCGGAGACCGCGCGGACCGCGCCGACCAACACCTACGGCGCCACCAAGCTGGCCGTGGACCACCTGATCACCTCCGAGGCGGTCGCGCACGGCCTCGCCGCGGTCAGCCTGCGCTACTTCAACGTGGCCGGCGCGTACGGCCGTTACGGCGAGCGCCACGAGCCGGAGTCGCACCTGATCCCGCTGGTGTTCCAGGCGGCGCTCGGGCAGCGCCCGCACATCGCGGTGTTCGGCGAGGACTACCCGACCCCGGACGGCACCTGCATCCGCGACTACATCCACGTCGCCGACCTGGCCGAGGCGCACCTGCTGGCGCTGACCGCCGCCAAGCCGGGCGAGCACCTGATCTGCAACCTGGGCAACGGCAACGGCTTCTCGGTGCGCGAGGTGATCGAGGCGGTCAAGCGGGTCACCGGCCGCGAGATCCCGGTGCACGTCGCCGACCGCCGGGCCGGCGACCCCGCCGTCCTGGTGGCCGCCGCGGGCCGCGCCCACGAGGTCCTCGGCTGGACCCCGCAGCGTCCGGAGCTCGACCGGATCGTCGCCGACGCCTGGGAGTTCACCCTCGCCAACCGCGTCTGACCTGCCGCCCTGGGCCCGACTCCCACCGGCGAAGACCCTGTGTACAGGAACTTCACCAAACCCCCACGCCGCCCTGCCGTCCGCCCGTAGGCTGAGCGAGGCACCGGTGGGGGTCGGGCCACGAGCAGGGGGGCAAGGACGATGGGGCGGATTCGCGTCCTGGTGGTCGACGGCCACCGGATCTTCGCCGAGGCGCTCGCCACGGCGCTCGCCGCCGAACCCGACGTGGACGTCGGGGCGGCGGGCAGCGCCGTCGCGGCGGAACGCGCACTCGACCGGGCGGTGGCCGAACACCGCCCGTACGACGTGGTGCTGGTCGACGCCGACCTGGGCGCCGCGCCGCCGCCGGCCGTGCGCCGCCCGCCCGTCGGCGTCGTCCCGGCTCCCAGACGCACCTTACCGAGCGCCCAACAGCGCAGCTCGGCAACGCAGTTGACCAGCCGTCAAGTTCCGGCGGCGGCACCCCAGTCGACCCCCTCCCGGGCCCTGTCGGACGGGATCGCCCTGCTCGGCCGGATCTGCCGCGCCCATCCGCGGCTGCGCACCGTGGTGCTGGCCGCCGCGGACGACCCGCAGCGCGCCGTCCGCGCCCTGCAGGCCGGCGCCAACGGCTGGGTGGCACGCGAGAGTTCGCTCGGCGCGCTGATGGCCGTGATCCGCGGCGTGCTGCGCGACGAGACCCACCTGCCCCCGGCGCTGCTCACCGGCGTGGTCCGGGAGCTGACCTCCGCCCGGCGGGACCGCTCGGAGAGCGAACGCCTGGTCGCCGCGCTCACCCCGCGCGAGGAGGAGGTGCTGCGCTGCATGGTCGCGGGCCTCGGCCGGCAGGCGGTGGCGGAGCGGCTCTACCTGTCGCCGCACACCGTTCGCACCCACATGCAGAACGTGCTCGGCAAACTCGGCGTGCACTCCACGCTCGCGGCGGTCGCGGTCGCCCGCCGGGCCGGGATCACGCCCTCCGAACCGCCCGTGCCGCCCGCTCCTCCCGTCCCCGTCACCCCGCCGACCGTCGCCTCGACCGCAGGCACCGGCGCGGACTGACCCCAGTCCGCGCCCCAGCAGCACGTTCCACTCCGTGAGTCAGGGAGACCGGAGGTCAGATGTCGCCGAACCGTACTGCCGCACGCCCCGAGGCGTTCAGTCCCCACCCCACCGCCCCGAGGCCGGGACCACCCGGCCTGCGCACCCTGGTGGTGGGTGCCGGCGCGGCCGGCACCGCCCTGGTCCGCGACCTGGGCCGCACCCCCGAGTTCGGGCTCACCCCGGTCGGCGTGCTGGACGACGACCCCGCCAAGGCGGGTACGGACGTCTCCGGCAGCCGCGTCCTGGGCCCGCTCGCCCGGCTCACCGAACTCGCCCTCGCGCACCGCGCCCAGGTCGTGGTGCTGGCCATCCCCGGCCTGCCGCACCAGCGGGTCCGCGCCCTCGCCACCGCCGCCGCGGCGGCCGGCGCCGCGGTCCGCTACCTGCCGTCCTTCCTCGCCGCGCTGCGCCGCGAGGTGGTCGGCTCCGACCTGCGCGCCCTGGACGTCAACCGGCTGATCGGCCGGCACGAGGTGCACGTGGTCTCCCCGGACGTGCGCACCGTCATCGAGGGCCGCCGGGTCCTGGTGACCGGGGCCGGCGGTTCGATCGGCTCCGAACTCTGCCGCCAGGTCCAGGCGTTCGGCCCCGCCGAGCTCTACATGCTCGACCACGACGAGTCCAACCTGCACCGCCTGCAGCTCGACATCTGGGGCGAGGCGCTGCTCACCGACGACTCGCTGGTGATCGCCGACATCCGGGACCAGCCGCGGATCCAGCAGATCTTCCGCGACCTGCGCCCCGAGGTGGTCTTCCACGCCGCCGCGCACAAGCACCTGCCGCTGCTGGAACGCCACCCCAGCGAGGCGGTCAAGTCCAACGTGCTGGGCACCGACCACCTGGTCGAGGCCGCGCTGGCCACCGGCGTCGAGCGGTTCGTGCTGATCTCCACCGACAAGGCCGCCGACCCGACCTCGGTGCTCGGCGCCAGCAAGCGGCTGGCCGAGCTGATCGTGCAGGCCAACGCGAGGGACGCGCGCAACCTGGGCACCGGCGTGTTCTCCGCGGTCCGCTTCGGCAACGTGCTCGGCTCGCGCGGCTCGCTGCTCTCCGTCCTGGAGGAACAGCTGCGCAGCGGCGGCCCGGTGACGGTCACCCACCCCGACGTCACCCGCTTCTTCATGACCGTCCCGGAGGCGGTCGGCCTGGTCCTGGAGGCCGGGCGGATGGCCGAGGGCGGCGAGGTGTTCGTGCTGGACATGGGCGAGCCGGTGCGGATCGTCGACCTGGTGCACAACTTCGCCGAGCAGGTGCAGCTCGGGGCGGAGGAGGTGGAGATCCGCTACACCGGCCTGCGGGCGGGCGAGAAGCTCAACGAAGCGCTGTTCGCCGACACCGAGGAACGCCTCCCCACCGCCCACCCCCGGATCTTCGCCACCGTCGCCGACCACGCGACCGTCCCCGAGGACCTGGCCGGCGGCCTCACCGCCCTCTACGACGCCGCCGCCACCAACGCCGACGCCCGCGTCCGCGACCAGCTGGCGGAACTCCTCCCCGGCTACCACACCCCGGTCGCCGCCCCGTCCCCCCAACCGGCCCTCGCCACCCCGTACCCGGACGGCTTCTGAGCACGCCCCGGCAGGGGTACGGCTCAGCCCGCGCTGTCGAAGGGGGCGACCAGGCGGCGTAGCAGGGTGGCGAGTTCGGTCTGCTGGCCGGGGGCGAGTTGGGCGAGGATCTCGCGTTCGTGGGCGAGGAGGCCGGCCAGGGCCTGGTCGGCCTTGTCGCGGCCGTCCTCGGTGAGGCGGACCAGGACGCCGCGGCGGTCGTCGGGGTCGGGGAGGCGGCGGACCAGACCCTTGGTGGTGAGGCGGTCGATCCGGTTGGTCATGGTGCCGGAGGTGACCAGGGTCTGGGTGAGGAGCTGCCCGGGGGAGAGCTGGTAGGGGTCGCCCGCGCGGCGGAGCGCGGTGAGGACGTCGAACTCCCAGGGTTCGAGGCCGTGCTCGGCGAACGCGGTGCGGCGGGCACGGTCGAGGTGCCGGGCGAGTCGACTGACCCGGCTGAGGACCTCGAGGGGTTCCACGTCGAGGTCGGGGCGCTCGCGGCGCCATGCTGCGACCAGGCGGTCGACCTCGTCCTCCATGACGATCAGTGTATCGGTGGTTGTGTCGATGTGAAGTCTCTTGACATCAAGAGATAACAAAAGGCACCCTCGAATTAATATCTTGATGTCGAGATACTTGCGAGAGCGAGGCCCCCTCATGCACGCCACGCCGCCGACCTGGGACGCCCGGCAGTACCTCCGCTACGCGGACGAACGCATCCGACCGCTCCACGAACTCCTCTCCCGGGTACCGGAGTTGCCGAAGAACCCGACCGTCCTCGACCTCGGCTGCGGACCGGGCAACTCCACCGCCGTGCTGCGCACGCACTGGCCGGACGCCCGCCTGATCGGCCTCGACAACTCCGCCGAGCTGCTCGCCGCCGCCCGGGCCGGCGGGGAGCCGACGGCCGAGTACCGGGAGCAGGACGTCACCCGCTACGACCCGGCCGGCGACGCGCCCGACCTGATCGCCTCCAACGCCGCGCTGCACTGGATGAACACCCCCGAGGCCGACCACCTCGCGCTGCTGCCGCGCTGGGCGGCGGCGCTGCGGCCCGGCGGGGTGATCGCCTTCCAGCTGCCCGGCAACTTCGCCGCGCCCAGCCACACCCTGCTGGCCGCCCTGCGGCACAGCCCGCGCTGGGCGGCCAGGCTGGGCACCGCCCGGCCGGACGCCACCTGCCACGACCCGGCGGTCTACCTGACCGCGCTGCTGGACGCCGGCTGCACCGCCGACGTCTGGGAGACCACGTACCTGACGCTGCTGCCGGGACCGGACCCGGTGCTGGAGTGGGTCAAGGGCAGCGCCCTGCGCCCGGTGCTGGACCTGCTGCCCGACCCGGCGGAGCGGGCGGCGTTCCTGGCCGAGTACGGGGCGCTGCTGCGCGCGGCGTACCCGGCGACGGCGCACGGCACGGTCTTCCCGTTCCGCCGGGTCTTCGCGGTGGCCGTGAGGAACTGAGCGCCCGTCAGGACGGGTCGGCGGCGTCCCGGCGGGCGTCCGGCATGGCCGGGTGGCGGCCGAGCAGGATGACGCCGGTGACCACGGCGACCAGGCCGGCGCACTGCCAGGCGAGGGCGGCGGGGGTGACCCGGAGGCGGTCGCCGAGGAAGCCGACCGCGCAGGCGATGCCGGCCAGCGGCTGCGCGGCGGTGAGGGCGGGCAGCGACATCCGCAGCGGGGCGGCCTCGAACGCGGACTGCACCAGCAGCAGGCCGATCACGCCGAGGCCGAGCACGGTGTAGGGCTGCCAGGAGGAGAGGGCCGCCCCCGGACCGTCGGCGTCGATCCGGTCGAAGGTGCTGCGGGTGAGCGCGTCCTGCAGGCCGTAGAGGAGTCCGGCGGCCAGCGCCAGCAGGGTGGCCTCCTCGAACAGCGGGAGCCGGCGGGCGACGGTGACCAGCAGCAGGGCGAGTCCGGAGACCACGCCGAAGACCAGCCAGTAGCGCAGGGCGCTGGCCTCGCCGCCGCCGCCCTGCGGCTGGCCGGCGGCGATGAAGGCGGTCACGCCGAGGGCGATCAGCGCGACGCCGATCCAGCCCGATGCGCCGAGCCGGGTGCCCGTGAGGGTGCGGGCCAGCAGCATCGCCCAGACCAGGTTGGTGGCGAGCAGCGGTTCGACCAGGGCGACCTCGCCCTGGCTGAGCGCGAGGGCGGAGAGCACCTGACCCGCGATCATGAAGCCGATGCCGAGCAGCCAGTCGGGCATCCGCATCAGGTCGAGCAGCAGCCGCCAGTGCAGCAGGTCGCTGCGCGGGGCGCGCTGGGCGGCGCGCTGCTGCAGGACGAAGCCGAGTCCGAGGCAGCAGGCCGCGCCGAGGGCCAGCAGGAAGACCGCCAATTGCCGTTCCCGTCGTGCTCTGGCCCGGGGCCCGGTCTTCCGGGGCCGGGCCGGTCAGGTCTTGCGTTCGCCGACCAGCTTGGGGTGCCGTTCCAGGCCCTCCAGGCCGTGCCAGGCGAGGTTCACCAGGTGCGCGGCGACGTCCGACTTGGCCGGCTTGCGCACCTCCAGCCACCACTGGCCGGTCAGCGCCACCATGCCGACCAGCATCTGGGAGTACATCGGGGCGAGCCGCGGGTCGAAGCCCCGGGACTTGAACTCCAGCCCCAGGATGTCCTCGACCTGGGTGGCGATGTCGCTGATCAGGGACGCGAAGGAGCCGGTGGACTGGGCCACCGGCGAGTCGCGCACCAGGATCTTGAAGCCGTCGGTGGAGGTGTCGATGTAGTCCATCAACGCGAACGCGGCCTGCTCCAGCAGCTCGCGGGAGTGGCCACCGGTGAGCGCGCCGGTGACCATGTCCAGCAGCAGCTGCATCTCGCGGTCGACCACCACCGCGTACAGCCCCTCCTTGCCGCCGAAGTGCTCGTACACCACCGGCTTGGACACCCCGGCCCGCTCCGCGATCTCCTCGACCGAGGTGCCGTCGTACCCGCGTTCGGCGAAGACCGACCGGCCGATCTCCAGCAGCTGCTCGCGGCGCTGCTTGCCGGTCATCCGCACCCGGCCGCCGCTCTTGCCCCCGCCGCGCCGCGAAGGCTGCTGATGGCCGGCGCTGTCTCCGTTGGTCCCGTTCACCCCTACATCATGCTGCAGGCGCTGCCTCATGCGGCGCGGCGGGCGGCGATCCGCTCCGCACCGGGCCAGCGCACGTCACTCGCCCAGCCCGCCTGCTCGAACCAGCGGATCAGCCGGGCCGAGGAGTCGATCTGGCCGCGCAGCACGCCGTGCCGGGCCGCGGTGGGGTCGGCGTGGTGCAGGTTGTGCCAGGACTCGCCGCAGGACAGCACGGCCAGCCACCAGACGTTGCCCGAGCGGTCCCGGGAGCGGAACGGGCGGGTGCCGACGGCGTGGCAGATCGAGTTGATCGACCAGGTGACGTGGTGCAGCATCGCGACCCGGACCAGCGAGCCCCAGAAGAAGGCGGACAGCGCGCCCTGCCAGCTCCAGGTGGCCAGGCCGCCGACGACCGGCGGGACGGCCAGCGAGATCAGCGTCCACAGCCAGAACATCCGGGAGATCGTCCTTATCGCCGGGTCGGCGATCAGGTCCGGCGCGTACTTCTGCTGCGGGGTCTGCTCCTCGTCGAACAGCCAGCCGATGTGCGCCCACCACAGGCCCTTGACCAGCGCGGGCACGGTCTCGCCGAAGCGCCACGGCGAGTGCGGGTCGCCCTCCTTGTCGGAGAAGCGGTGGTGCTTGCGGTGGTCGGCGACCCAGCGCACCAGCGGGCCCTCGACGGCGAGGCTGCCGGCCACCGCGAGGCCGAGCCGCAGTGCCCGGTTGGCCTTGAACGCGCCGTGCGTGAAGTAGCGGTGGTAGCCGATGGTGACGCCGTGACAGGTCAGGAAGTACATGCCGACCGCCAGGCCGGCGTCCAGCCAGGACAGCCCCCAGCCCCAGGCCACCGGGACGGCGACGGCCAGCGCGGCGAACGGCACCGCGATGAACAGGGCCAGCGCGATCCGCTCCATGGCGCCCTGCTTCTCGCCGCCCCTGGTGGCGGAGAGCTGGGTGGGAAGAGGTCTGTCCGCGGCGGCGCTCGGCAGCGCCTCACCGGCCTGAATGGTCATGGCGCATCCCGGGTGAGGAGAGGGCGGGTGGTGCCTGGGCGGCTACCTACGTGGGCGTAACCTACGGCATCGTAGGTAGCCGGAGGGGGCAAGGGGAAGGGCGCCGCGCGGACGTGTCGGAGTGTTCGCCGCCCGGATTCCTGTCCGTCGGCCGACCAGCGGCTGGACGTCGTCCGGAATGGTGGTGGAGGTACGGGCCGTCAACCCGTAGGCTGTGCTGGGCGCTCAGCGCGTCCGTTCCGCCGTGGTGTAATGGCAGCACAGGGCCCTTTGGAGGCCTTTGTCTGGGTTCGAATCCTAGCGGCGGAGCCCGGCAGTCGATTTCCCGCCACTCGGCCTCGGTATTCTCGGTGCTCCCTCACCCCGCATCGACCGAGGAGCCCTCTCGCGTGAGTGCCAACCAGCCCGCTGCCGTGATCGTGCTCGCCGCCGGCGGCGGCACGCGGATGAAGTCCAAGGCCCTGCCGAAGGTGCTGCACGAGATCTGCGGACGCTCCCTCGTGGGCCACGCGGTCGCCGCCGCCGGTGAGTTGACGCCCGGTCAGCTCGTCGTCGTGGTCGGCCACCTGCGCGAGCTGGTGGAGGCCCACCTGGCCGCCCACTACCCGGCCGCCCGCCCGGTGGTCCAGCAGGAGCAGAACGGCACCGGCCACGCGGTGCGCACCGCGCTGCAGGCGCTGGCCGCCGACGGCGTGGAGCTGGACGGCACCGTGCTGGTGACCACCGGCGACGCCCCGCTGCTGACCGGCGACACCCTGGCCGCGCTGGCCGGCGCCCACGCCGAGCAGGGCAACGGCGTCACCGTGCTGACCGCGATCGTCCCGGACGCCACCGGCTACGGCCGGATCCTGCGCGCCGCCGACGGCCGGGTCACCGCGATCGTCGAGCACAAGGACGCCACCGAGGAGCAGCGCGCCGTCGCCGAGATCAACTCCGGTGTCTTCGCCTTCGACGCCAAGCTGCTGGCGCACGCGCTCTCGCTGGTCGGCACCGACAACGTGCAGGGCGAGGAGTACCTGACCGACACCCTGGAGATCCTGCGCGCCGAGGGCCACCGGGTGGGCGCGGTGGCGGCCGCCGACTACCGGGAGATCGTCGGCATCAACGACCGGGTGCAGCTCTCCCAGGCCCGCCGGATGCTGAACGACCGGCTGCTGGACCGGGCGATGCGGGCCGGCGTGACCGTGGTCGACCCGGCCTCCACCTGGATCGACGTCCAGGTCAGCTACGAGCCGGACGCGGTGGTGCTGCCCGGCACCCAGCTGCACGGTGCGACCCACCTGGGCGAGGGCTGCGAGGTCGGTCCGAACTCGACGCTGACCGACACCCGGGTCGGCGCGGGCGCCAAGGTGAGCAACACCACGGCGGACCGCGCCGAGATCGGCGAGTCGGCGAGCGTCGGCCCGTACGCCTACCTGCGGCCCGGGACCAAGCTGGGCCGGAAGGCGAAGGCCGGCACCTACGTGGAGATCAAGAACTCGGAGCTCGGCGAGGGCGCGAAGGTCCCGCACCTGTCGTACATCGGGGACGCCACGATCGGCGAGGGCACCAACGTCGGTGCGGCGTCCGTCACAGTGAACTACGACGGCGTGAACAAGCACCGCACGGTGATCGGGGCCCACTGCCGCACGGGTTCCGACAACATGTTCATCGCTCCGGTGACGGTGGGTGACGGTGCCTACACCGCCGCCGGATCGGTCATCACCAACGACGTCCCGCCGGGTGCGCTGGGCGTCGCGCGGGCCCAGCAGCGCAACATCGCGGGCTGGGTTGAGCGGAAGCGGCCGGGTTCGGAGTCCGCCCGGGCGGCCTCCGAGGCCAACGGCACGGCCTGACCTCCGGGACGCGGCCGGGGATCTTGCAGGGTGGTCCCCGGCCCCGACCCGTGTCCGGGGCGCGTAACCTGAAGTACATACGTGCGCCATCGGGGCCTGGCCGGCCGTGTCTCGGCGTACTCACCCAATGCGAGGAGACGGTGCAGTGAGCGGGATCACGACCTCCGGTGAGAAGAAGCTCAAACTCTTCTCCGGCCGTGCCCACCCCGGACTTGCCGAGGAGGTGGCCCGCGAACTGGGCACCGAACTCGTCCCGACCAAGGCCTTGGACTTCGCCAACGGCGAGATCTACGTCCGCTTCCTGGAGTCCGCCCGCGGGGCGGACTGCTTCGTGATCCAGAGCCACACGGCTCCGATCAACCAGTGGATCATGGAGCAGCTGATCATGATCGACGCGCTGAAGCGCGCGTCGGCCCGCAGCATCACCGCGATCCTCCCCTTCTACGGCTACGCCCGGCAGGACAAGAAGCACCTCGGCCGCGAGCCCATCTCGGCCCGCCTGGTCGCCGACCTGCTCCGGCAGGCCGGCGCCGACCGTCTGATGGCGGTCGACCTGCACACCGCGCAGATCCAGGGCTTCTTCGACGGCCCGGTGGACCACCTGTTCGCGCTGCCGATGCTCGCCGACTACGTGGGCGACCGGGTTCCCGACCGCTCCAAGCTGACCATCGTCTCCCCGGACGCCGGCCGGGTGAAGGTCGCCGACCAGTGGTGCGACCGCCTGGGCGCCCCGCTGGCGATCATCCACAAGCGCCGCGACATGTCGCAGGCGAACACCATCCTCTCCGCCGAGGTGGTGGGTGACGTCCGGGACCGGGTCTGCGTCCTGGTCGACGACATGATCGACACCGCCGGCACCATCTGCGCGGCCGCCGAGGCGCTGTTCGACGCCGGCGCCGCCGACGTCATCGTCGCGGCCACCCACGGCGTGCTCTCCGGCCCGGCCGCGGACCGGCTGAAGAACTCCCGGGTCAGCGAGTTCGTCTTCACCAACACCCTGCCGACCCCGGCCGAGCTGGACCTGGACAAGATCACCACGCTCTCCATCGCCCCGTCGATCGCCGCCGCGGTCCGCGAGGTGTTCGAGGACGGATCGGTCACCAGCCTCTTCGAGGGCGTGCACTGACACCTCGTCAGCCACTGGAACCGGCCCCCGGCGCACGCTGCGCCGGGGGCCGATTTCTCGCTTCGCGGCCGACCCGTTAGGCTGGGGAGACTGCTCGGCGAGGGATGCCACCTGTGCTCCGTGATCGACGCGCGTGAACGATTGCGCATGATCGAGCCGCCGAGCGCCCCCCAACGCAATTTGAGGGTGTGGCCCGGCGGCTCTGTCGTTCCTGCACCCCTTCGCCTTCACGAGGAGTGCCGTCGTGTCCGAGATCCGCCTTGCCGCTGAAGCCCGTACCGAGTTCGGCAAGGGTGCCGCCCGTCGCGCCCGCCGCGCCGGCTTCGTCCCCGGTGTCGTCTACGGCCACGGCCACGCCCCGGTTCACCTGAACCTGCCCGGCCACGAGCTGATGATGGCCCTGAAGACCCCGAACGCCCTGCTGGTCGTGCCGATCGACGGCAAGGACGAGTTCGTGCTGCCGAAGGCCGTCCAGCGCGAGGCCATCAAGCGCTCCATCGAGCACGTCGACCTGCTGCTGGTCAAGCGCGGCGAGAAGGTCACCGTCGAGATCCCGGTCCACACCGAGGGCGAGCTGGCCCCCGGCGGCAACCTGATCGAGAACGTGCTGAACGCCCTCCCGATCGAGGCCGAGGCCACCCACCTGCCCGAGTCGGTCACCGTCTCCGTCGAGGGCCTGGAGGCCGGCGCCTCCATCACCGCCGGCGACATCGCCCTGCCGTCCGGTGTGACCCTGGCCGTCGAGGCCGACGCCGTGGTGCTCCAGGTCATCGGCGCCCAGGCCCCCGAGGCCACCGAGGAAGAGGCCGCCGAGGCCGCCGAGGAAGCGGCCGTCGAGGCCTGATCCCCGCGATCCCCGCGCTGCCCCGGCCGCCTCGCGCTCACGCGCGACGGCCGGGGCAGCGGCGTGTTCCGGGATGATGACCCCACAGACACCCGCGTGAGGAGCGCAGCGCTATGAGCGAGTACGACGGCCCCTGGCTCGTGGTGGGCCTCGGCAACCCCGGCAAGGAGTACGCCCGCAACCGGCACAACATCGGCTTCATGGTGGTCGAGCTGCTGGCCCAGCGGATCGGCGCCAGGTTCAAGGCCCACAAGAGCCGCGCCCAGGTCGCCGAGGGGCGCCTCGCAGGCAAGCGCGTCGTGCTGGCCGAGCCGATGACCTTCATGAACCTCTCGGGCGGCCCGGTCACCGCGCTGCGCGACTTCTACAAGGTCCCGGCCTCGGCGATCGTCGCGGTGCACGACGAACTCGACCTGGACTACTCCGTGCTGCGGCTCAAGCTCGGCGGCGGCGACAACGGTCACAACGGCCTGAAGTCGATCACCAAGTCGCTCGGCCCGGACTACCACCGGGTGCGCTGCGGCATCGGCCGCCCGCCCGGCCGGATGGAGGTCGCCGACTTCGTGCTGAAGGACTTCTCCGCCACCGAGCGCAAGGACCTCGACTGGTTCGTCGACCGGTCCGCCGACGCCGTCGAGGCCCTGCTCTCCGAGGGCCTGGAGCGCGCCCAGCAGAACTACAACTCCTGAGTCTTGACTGTTCGTCAGGTTCAACACAACGGTCGTGCAACGCTTGCCCGCAGGTCACCCGAACGGGGCCGGATCACACCGTTCCATCGGATACGGTCGGACTCGTCCAGGGGTTGAGGTGCAGTCGTAGGGGGTAAGCACCATGGTTCGGTCCGCACGTGCGCTCGGTGCGGTAGGCGGGGCGGTCCTCCTGCTCGGCGCCGTCACCGGCGTCGCCGCCGCCGAGACCCCCGCCGCCTCCCCCGCGCCCGAGCCCGCCGCGGCCCGGCTCACCCCGCCCGCCACCGCCTCGGTCGGCTCGGCCGGCATCTACGCGGTCGGCGGCGGCCTGGTGGTCGTCGCGGGCGGCGCGGCCACCTGGCTGCGCAAGCGGAAGAAGAGCTGACGCACAACAGGATCCGCCCGAAGCGAGAACTCCCGCTTCGGGCGGATCCTGTTGTCTGCGTCAGTCGCTGCGGGGCGCGGCTCCGGGCGTCAGCCGGTGTTGCGCAGGCCGGCCGCGATGCCGTTGACGGTGAGGAGCAGCGCGCGGGCGCGCAGCGGGTCCTCGGGGCGGCCGGTGGCGACCTCCTCGCGCTGGCGGCGGAGCAGTGCGACCTGGAGGTAGGAGATCGGGTCGAGGTAGGCGTCGCGGACGGTGAACGTCTGCTTCAACACCTCGTTGTGCTCCAGCAGTTCGTGCTCGCCGGTGAGGCGCAGCACCTCACGCATGGTCAGGTCGTGCTCGGCGACGATCTGGTCGAAGACGTGGTGCAGCTCGGCGGGGACCAGCTGCTCGACGTAGTGCCGGGCGATCCGCAGGTCGGTCTTGGCCAGCGTCATGGCGACGTTGGACAGGAAGTTCCTGAAGAAGTGCCAGTTCCCGTACATCTCGTCGAGCACGTCCGACAGCCCGGCCTCGCGGGCCGCGGCGAGGCCGGAGCCGACGCCGTACCAGCCGGGGACGATCTGCCGGGACTGGGTCCAGCCGAACACCCACGGGATGGCGCGCAGGCCGTCCAGGCCGGCGCCGCTGTCGGGGCGGCGGGACGGCCGGGAGCCCAGGTGCAGCGAGGCGAGCTGGTCGACCGGGGTCGCGGCGAAGAAGTACTTCGGCAGGTCCTCCTGCTCGACCAGGGCGCGGTAGGAGGTGTGCGCGGCCTCCGAGACCTGGTCCATCGCGGCGTCCCAGCGGGCCAGCTCCTCGGGGGCCTGGCGCGGGGCGGTGTGCAGCGCGGAGGCGGCGAGCGTGGCGGACAGGGTGAGTTCGAGGTTCTCCCGGGCCAGCGACGGCAACAGGTACTTGTCGGAGATCACCTCGCCCTGCTCGGTCACCTTGATCTCGCCCTCCAGCGTGCCCCACGGCTGGGCGAGGATCGCCTCGTGCGAGGGGCCGCCGCCGCGGCCGACGGTGCCGCCGCGGCCGTGGAACAGCCGCAGCCGGATGCCGTAGCGGTGCGCGACGTCGCGCAGCCGGCGCTGGGCGCGGTGGATCTCCCACTGCGAGGTGGTGATGCCGCCGAACTTGGAGGAGTCGGAGTAGCCGAGCATGACCTCCTGGACGTCGCCGCGCAGCGAGACCAGCAGCCGGTACGACGGGTCGGAGAGCATCTCCTCCATGATCCGGTCGGCCTGCTGGAGTTCGTCGGTGGTCTCCAGCAGCGGCACGATGCCGATCTTGGCGATCCCGGCGTGCAGGTCGATCAGGCCGGCCTCGCGGGCCAGCACCGCGGCGGCGAACACGTCGTCCGCGCCCTGGCACATGGAGATGATGTACGACTCGACGATCTCGTCGCCGAAGCGCTCGAAGCCCTCGCGGATGGTGGTGAAGACGCCGAGGGTCTTGGCACCGGCCGGGTCCAGCGGGGCCGGGGTCGGGGCGAGCGGGCGGCGCGAGCGCATCTCCTTGGAGAGCAGGCGCTGGCGGTACTCGCGCGGCATGTCGGTGTAGCGCCAGGCCTCCTCGCCGAGCCGGTCGAAGAGCTGGCCGAGCGCGTGGTGGTGGGCCTCGGCGTGCTCGCGGACGTCCATGGTGGCGAGCTGCAGGCCGAACGCCTCGATGGTGCGGATCGCCCGGGCCAGCCGGCCGTCGGCGATCAGGCCGCCGCGGTGGGCGCGCAGCGAGTCCTGGATCAGCCGCAGGTCGGCGAGGAGCTCGCGGGTGCCGACGTAGTCCCGGCCGGGGAGGTGCGGGGTGCCGGCGGCGAGCCGGTCGCGGGTGTGCTCCAGCTTGATCCGCACACAGGTGGCCTTGAGCCGGTACGGCTCCTCGGCGTTCATCCGCTTGTAGCGCGGGCTGACCTCGGGCAGCTGGGAGAGGTCGGCGTCGAGCGAGGCGAGCAGCTCCTCGGAGGCGCCGGCCAGCCGGACCGAGGTGGAGAGCGAGGCGCGCAGGTCGTCGACGGCGGACAGCGCGTCCATGATGCCGTACTCGTGCTGCAGGTTGAGGACGTCCCAGGTGACCTGCGGGGTGACGTTCGGGTTGCCGTCGCGGTCGCCGCCGATCCAGGTGCCGAAGGTCAGCGGGCGGACCCCCTCGGGCAGCGTGAGGCCGACCCGGGCGAGCTCCTCGTGCAGCTCCTCCAGTACCTCCGGGACGGCGTCGCGGTACAGCTCGTCCAGGTAGTAGACGGCGTTGCGGGCCTCGTCGGTGGGCTCGGGGCGGGCGATGCGCAGCTCGTCGGTCTGCCACAGCAGGTCGATGACCTCGGCGAGCCGGCGGTCGGCCTGGCGGCGGGCGGAGGTCTGCCGGGCGGTGTCGACCTGGCCGGTGGCGGCCTGCTCGCGGTGGATCCGCTCCAGCAGCTCGCCGACCCGGCGGAGCTTGTTCAGCACGCTGCGGCGGGCGGCCTCGGTCGGGTGCGCGGTGAAGACCGGACGGACCGCCAGGTTGGCCAGGGTGTCCGCGAGGTGCTTCGGGTCGGCCTCCTTCAGCTGGTCCGCGGTCTGCGCCAGCACCGAGCCCTCGCGGGCCCGGCGCGCGGCGAACTCCCGTCCGCGGTGCACCTGTTCGGTGACGTTCGCGAGGTGGAAGTAGGTGGAGAAGGCGCGCACCAGCTTCGCGGCGGTGTCCAGGTCGATCTCGGCGAGCAGCTGCGCGGTGGCCTCGCCGTCGGTGCGGCTCAGCAGTCGGACCTGCTCGACCAGGCCCAGCAGTTCGGGGCCCTCCTGCCGGACGAGCGTCTCGCCGAGCAGATCGCCGAGGCGGCGGATGTCCGCGCGCAGCGCCGCGTTGTCCGCGCTGTCGGTGATCGAAGTGGGGTTGTCCGCCGAGATGGGGACCGGAGCGGTCACGGCTGGCTCCCTGTGGTGGTGGGGTTCGGCAACGGCTCTGCCATCACCGCGGTGCGGGTGACGGGTGCGGACCGCGCTGTCCGACGCGACCAGCATAGGTGGCACGGGGTGCCAAGACGGAGAGGTGGCCGGATGGCGGACAGCCGCCCACGCGCACGGGCGAATGACGGCCCGTCGGAACGCCCCGGGTTTCACCTCGCCGCGTCTCCTTCCCGTTCTCCTGCGGTGCGTAAGGTGTCCGCATGAGTGAGAAGCCGGCGGGGGACGGCCTGTGGTGGTGGACGCGTAGGCGCAGTGCGGTGTTGGACGTGGGGCTGGCGGCGGTCGCCGGGGTGGAGTGCGCGCTCGGCGCGTTCCAACTGCTCCGGGGCCGGCTGGAGCTGGGCCTGGGCGCGGCGGTGGCCGGGGTGGTGATCGGGGCGCTGGCGGGCGGCTCGCTGGTGGTGCGCCGCCGCTGGCCGGTGCTGCCGGTGGTGGTCGCGCTGGTGTTCGTGCCGGGCCTGTTCGGCGTGGTGCTGCTGGTGGTGTCGCTGTACACGCTGGCCGCCACCTGGGAGTGGCCGTCGCGGCGCGGCCGGGTGGTGGTGCTCTCGCTGATCGCCCTGGTCGAGACCTTCTTCATGGTGCTGCTGGCGATGTCGGCGCCGGGCCGCGGCACGTCCGAACCGCTGCCGCCGAGCTGGGTGCTGGCGCTGGTGGCCGGCTTCGTGGCGATCGGCATGGCGCTCGCCCCCGTGGTGACCGGCCTGTACGTGGGCGCCCGGCGGCGGCTGGTGCTGTCGCTGCGGGACCGGGCGCACGGCCTGGAGACCGAGCTGACGCTGCTCGCCGAGCAGGCCCGGGAGCGGGCCCGCCGGGCCCGGCTGGAGGAGCGCACCCGGATCGCCCGCGAGATGCACGACGTGGTGGCGCACCGGGTCAGCCTGATGGTGGTGCACGCCGCGGCGCTGGAGCGGATCGTCCCGAAGGACCCGGCCAGGGCCCAGCAGTCGGCGAAGCTGATCGGCGAGACCGGCCGGCAGGCGCTGGACGAGCTGCGGGAGATCCTCGGCGTGCTGCGGATGTCCGACCAGCACGAGGCCGGCGCCGAACCGCCGGTCGGCGGGCTCACCGAGCTGCCCCGGCTGGTCGACCAGTCCAGGGCCGCGGGCATGGCCGTCGCGCTCACCGTCAAGGGCGAGCACCAGGCGTACGTCGCGGAGGCCGAGCAGACCGCCTTCCGGGTGGTGCAGGAGGGGCTGACCAACGCCCACAAGCACGCCGGCGGGGCGCGGGTGTCGGTGCTGCTGGCGTACGTGCCCAACGGGGTGCGGGTCTCGGTGCTGAACGACTGCCCGCAGGGCCAGGCGCCCGCGGTGGCGCTGCCCAGCGGCGGCAACGGCCTGGTCGGGATGCGGGAGCGGGTGCTGGCGCTCGGCGGCAGCTTCAGCGCCGGGCCACGCGAGGGCGGCGGGTTCCTGGTCGAGGCGGTGCTGCCGTCACGCCTGCTGCGCCGGAGCGACCGACTTGCCTGACGCTGCGTCAACACCGGTCGCCCCGACATGACCTGAAAGGTCGTCAAGGCTCGGGCGCTGCGCGGGCGCGCGCGGCGCCAGCAGCCGCCCGACCGGCGGCTGCACCAGCGGCCGCAGCAGCCGCACGCTCGCGGGCAGCGCCAGCACCACCGCCAGGGCCAGCGCGAACGCGCCGAGCAGCGGGAGCGCGACGTACCAGTGGTGCAGTTCGGGCCGCCGGTACAGTCCGGCGTGCTGCAGGACCTTCAGCACCAGGCCGTGCAGCAGGTAGACGTACAGCGACGCCGCACCGAGCCGGGTCCACCTGGTCGGACGGTCCGGCAGCAGGGCGAGGAACGCCGCCCCGGCGAGCAGCGCGACCGCGCCGAGCGCGGCCCGGACGGCCAGCCACGGCAGGTAGCGGGTGTGCAGTTGGGCGGCGCTGTCGGTGTACTCGATCCAGCCCGGGTCCAGCAGCCGCGGCGCGGCCAGCCAGAACCCGGCGGCGACCAGCGCCAGCACCAGCGGGGCCAGCCGGCGGGCCGGCCGGGTGCGCAGCAGCGCGAAGTGCTCGGGGCGCAGCGTGAGGCCGAGCACGAAGAACGGCAGGAAGCCGAGGGTGCGGCCGAGCGCGAACTGCGCCGGAAGCGCGGTCGCGGTGCCCGACGCGGCGGCCACCAGCACCGCGACCGGCAGCGGGCGGCGCAGCGCCGTCCACAGCGGCACCGACAGCCGCCACAGCAGCAGCGAGAGCAGGAACCAGGTCAGCCAGCGCGGCTCCAGCAGGTGCACCGGGAGGCTGAAGCCGGCCAGCTGGTACAGCACTTGGAAGACCAGGTAGGGCACCGCCAGCTGGGTCACCAGGCGCGGCCCGTCCACCGCGGGCCGCCCCGGCCGGGGACGGGCGAAGTAGCCGCACAGGGTGGTGAACAGCGGCATCGCGAAGGCCGCGACGGTGAGCACCGCGCCGACCGTCACCCGGTCGTCCAGCAGTGGCATCCAGGTGTGCGCGCAGACCACCAGCGCGACCGCCGCGAACTTGGCGTGGTCGAACAGCGCGCGGCGCCCGTCCATGGCTTCTCCCCGGAACCTTCACGTTTCTGTCGGGGGCTCAGTGTGCCGGGCGGCCGGGCCGGTCGGTACCGGTTCGCCGAAACGGGCCGCGAACGCCACCCGCCGGGGGTACGGGCGGGTTACTCGTCGGCGGTGCGCAGCCGGTGCGGGGCCAGGCCCAGCACCAGGGTGGCCAGCGCCTGGTCGACGCTCTCGCCGAGGAACCACTCGCCGGTGTGGTCCAGGCTGAACACCCGGCCCTGCTCGTCCACCGCCAGCAGCGCCTGTCCGTGCAGCTCCTCGCCGAGCGGGGCCAGCCGGGTGTCCAGCGCCCGGCCCAGGTCGGCCAGGGTGCGCGGCTGGTGCAGCCCGCAGCGCGGGTCCAGCAGGAACGGGGTGCGGGCCAGCGTGCGGCCCGCGCCCGGCACGTCGAAGGCCAGGCCGCCGAACTCCGCCCAGGCCTCGATCGCGGCCGGGAAGACCGAGTGCTGCGGGTCCAGCGGACCGCCGTACGCGACCAGGGCGTCGGCCCATCGTTCGGCCTGCCGGATCTCCCACCTCCCCGGGTGCCAGCCGGCCTGCTTCAGGGCGGCGGCCACGTCGGCCGGGAAACGGGGCTGGGTGCGGACGGTGCTGGCGTTCAGGGCGGGCTCCGGGAAGTCGGGGACAGGGGAGGGGCGCGGTGGTCCGCGCTCAGCGGCCGGGCGGGCCGACCGCGACGCTGACCACGTTCAGGTGGTCCAGCAGCGGCTCGCACGAGCGGCACGGCGGCGCGTGCGTCCCGTGCGCCGGGTCGCCCTCCTCGCGGATCCGCACCGTGGTCAGCCGGGCGCCCTTCAGCGCCTTGCGGGCCTCCTGCACCGTCATCGGCTTGCGCGCCGCGCGCTTCGAGCGGGAGGCGTCCACCTGCACCAGGTACTGCGACAGCAGCGCCGCCTCCGGGCAGCGGCCGAGGAACCGCTCACGCCGTTCCACCGGCAGCGCGGCCAGGAACTCGCCGACCAACGGGTGCAGCCGCGGCGCCAGTTCGGACTTCTCCCCGGCCAGTGTGTGCACCTCCCCGCCGCGCAGCGACAGCGCGGCGGCGACCGCGGGCAGCAGGCTGTCGCGCTGATGGCGCAGCACGGGCGGCGGGCCCGACGGTTCCATGACTGCTCCTCGGTCGGTGGGCGGCTGACGGACGGTGGGATCCGGTGGAGAGCGACAGGGTCCGGGAAGTGACCGGACGGTGAATCCTCACCCCAGAGCATCCAGCCTGCCAAACCGCTGCGACACCCGCCGCGCCGGGGGGTCGACACGGGGCGCGCGGAGGTGTACGGAGGGCCCCGTTCCGGACCCGCGCGCCCTGGGGCGGCATCCACCGATTTTGCCGAATACGCCCGCCCCGGTGCACCCGGCCGGTACCGTTCCAGCGACGCGACGGCAAGGGGGGTCTTGCGATGATGTCGAACGTCGTGGCGCACGAGGCGCCAGCAGAACACGTACCCACTCCCGGAAGCACCGACCACACACCCGACCGGCGGATCGGACTGGCCGTCATCGGGGCCGGCTACTGGGGACCGAACCTGGTCCGCAACGCCCAGCAGACACCCGCACTGCACCTGCACTGGCTGTGCGACCTCGACGAGCAGCGCTCCCGCCGGGTCCTCGGCGAGTACTCCACCGTCCGCTCCACCACCTCCTTCGAGGAGGTGCTCGCCGACGAGCGGGTGCACGCCGTGGCCATCGCCACCCCGGCCGCCGCGCACCACCGGCTCGCCCGGGCCGCGCTGGAGGCCGGGAAGCACGTCCTGGTGGAGAAGCCGATCACCACCACCGTCGAGGACGCCGCCGACCTGGTCGCCCTCGCCGAGGAGCGCGGCCTGGTCCTGATGTGCGACCACACCTTCTGCTACACCCCCGTGGTGCGGCGGATCCGCGAACTCGTCCACGGCGGCGAGATCGGCGACGTCCAGTTCTTCGACTCGGTGCGGATCAACCTCGGACTGGTCCAGCCCGACGTCGACGTGCTCTGGGACCTCGCCCCGCACGACCTGTCCATCCTCGACTTCGTGCTGCCGCCCGGCGTCGAACCGGTCGGCGTCTCCGCCCAGGCCGCCGACCCGATCGGCGCCGGCCGCGCCTGCGTCGCCTACCTGACGCTGCACCTCTCCAACGGCGCGCTCGCCCACTGCCACGTCAACTGGCTCTCCCCGACCAAGGTCCGCACCACCATGATCGGCGGCTCCCGCCGCACCCTGGTCTGGGACGACCTCAACCCGCAGGCCCGGCTCGCGGTCCACGACCGCGGCGTCGACCTCACCCCGCCCGACGAACTCACCGACGCCATCCGGCACCGCGCCCTGATCTCCTACCGGGTCGGCGACATGGTCGCCCCCGCTCTGGTCGAGCAGGAGGCGCTGCGCAACGTGATGGCCGAGTTCGCCGCCGCCATCACCGAATCCCGCCCCGCGCTCACCGACGGCCGGGCCGGCCTGCGGGTGCTGCGCCTGCTGCACGCCGCCTCCCGCAGCCTCGAACTCGGCGGCGCCACCGTCCCGGTGGACTCCGCCGCACTCCGCACCGACCTCGACCTGATCGCACCTCAGCTCCCCACCCAGGAGAGGGCCACCGCCCGATGAACGCCATCGCCCTCGCGGGCTCCCGCTGCCTCGTCACCGGCGGCGCCGGAACCATCGGCTCCACCGTCGTCGACCAGCTCCTCGAAGCCGGCGCCCGCGAGGTCGTCGTCCTCGACAACTTCGTCCGCGGCCGGATGGCCAACCTCGCGCGGGCCCAGGAGATCGCCGCTCCCGGTCAACTCCGCGTGGTGGACGGGGACATCCGCGACCGGGCGCTGCTGCGCGAGCTGCTCGCCCCGGGCACCGACGCCCTGTTCCACCTCGCCGCGATCCGGATCACCCAGTGCGCGGCCGAACCCCGGCTCGCGCTGGAGATCATGGTCGACGGGACCTTCGACGTCGTCGAGGCGGCGGCGGAGGTCGGCGTCGGCAAGGTGATCGCCTCCTCGACCGCGTCCGTGTACGGCCTCGCCGACGTCTTCCCGACGCCCGAGACCCAGCACCCGTACAACAACGACACCCTGTACGGGGCGGCCAAGGTCTTCAACGAGGGCCTGCTGCGCAGCTTCCACACCATGTACGGCCTGGACTACGTGGCGCTGCGGTACTTCAACGTGTACGGCCCGCGGATGGACGTGCACGGCCGCTACACCGAGGTCTTCATCCGCTGGATGGAGCGGATCGCCGCCGGGCAGCCGCCGCTGATCTTCGGCGACGGCGCCCAGACCATGGACTTCGTCTACACCGAGGACATCGCCCGGGCCAACCTGCTCGCCGCCGCCGCCCCCGTGACCGACCGGGTCTACAACATCGCCTCGGGCACGGAGGTCTCCCTGCGCGGCCTCGCCGACGCCCTGCTCGAAGCCATGGACTCCGACCTCGACGTCGAGCACCAGGCCGCCCGGGACACCGCGGGCGGCGTCGTCCGGCGCCTTGCCGACATCTCCGCGGCGGAACGCGACCTCGCCTGGAAGCCCGAACTGGGCCTGACGGACGGCCTCCGAAAGCTCGTCACCTGGTGGCGCGAACAGTAGTCCCACCACGCCCACGCCCGCCAGGAAGCGCCCCGCAGGGGCGCGGGGAACTGCGCGAGCAACCACTCACCCACAGTCAGGTCGCGTCCACGTGCAGGTCACTCTCCTGCGCCGCGAGCCTGCTGGTGGGCGCCTTCCTCCCCAGTCGACGTCCAGCCATAGGAGCTCCGTCTCATGTCCACCATCCCCGTCATGATCCCGTGGCTCGGCGACGAGGAGGCCGAGGCCGCCGCGGAGGCCGTGCGGTCCGGGTGGGTGGCGCAGGGCCCGCGGGTGGCCGCGTTCGAGCGGGCCTTCGCGGAGTACCTGGGGGTGCCGCACGCGGTGGCGGTGTCGTCGTGCACGACCGCCCTGCACCTGGCACTGATCGGGGCGGGGGTCGGGCCGGGCGACGAGGTGGTGGTGCCCTCGCTGTCGTTCATCGCGACCGCCAACGCGGTGACCTACGTGGGGGCCACGCCGGTGTTCGCGGACGTCGACCCGCGCAGCGGCAACCTCACGCCGGAGACCGTCGAGCCGCTGCTGACCGAGCGGACCACGGCGGTGATCGCGGTGGACCAGGGCGGCATCCCGGTCGACCTGGACGCACTGCTCGCCGTCACCACGCCGCGCGGGATCACCGTGGTCGAGGACGCCGCCTGCGCGGCGGGCTCGCGGTACCGGGGCCGGGCGGCCGGCGCGGGGGCGGCGATCGCGGCGTTCTCGTTCCACCCGCGCAAGCTGCTGACCACCGGCGAGGGCGGCATGATCACCTGTCAGGACGGCGAACTCGCCGCCCGGATGCGGCGGTTGCGCGAGCACGGGATGAGCGTCTCGGCGGCCGACCGGCACGCGGCGTCGGGCGGGGCGGGCCTGATCGAGACGTACGACGAGATCGGGTTCAACCACCGGATGACCGACGTCCAGGCGGCGATCGGGCTGGTGCAACTCGGCAAGCTGCCCGCGATGGTCCAGCGCCGCCGTGAACTCGCCGACCGCTACCGGGAGTTGCTCGGACCCGAGCTGGCCGGGCGGATGGTCGCGGACCCGGCGCACGGGACGGCCAACTTCCAGTCGCTGTGGCTGATGCTCCCCGACGGCGCGCCGGACCGCAACGAGGTGCTGGCCCGGCTGGCCGCCGACGGGGTGTCGGCGCGGCGCGGGATCATGGCCGCGCACCTGGAGGCCCCGTACAAGGGGACGGCCCGGGTGCCGCTGCCGGCGACCGAGACGATCACCGCGCGGAGCCTGGTGCTGCCGCTGTTCCACTCGCTGACCCACGCCCAGCAGGACCAGGTGGTCGCGGCGTTGCGGGCGGCACTGGGGTGACCCGGATCAGGCACCTGGGGCACGCCGGCTTCACGGTCGAGCACGGCGGGCTGCGCCTGCTGATCGACCCGTGGTTCCACCCGGCGTTCCTCGGGGCCTGGTTCCCCTACCCGGACAACCGGGCGCTGCTGCCCGAGGTGCTGGCGGGGGCCTACGACTACCTGTACGTCTCGCACCTGCACGAGGACCACTTCGACGCCCGGACGCTGGCCGGGATCTCCCGGGAGACCGCCGTCCTGGTGCCGCGGTTCCGCAGCCGCGCGCTGGCCGGGCGGCTGGCGGCGCTGGGGTTCCGGAACCAGATCCCGCTCGGGCACCGCGAGCAGTGGCGGCTGGGACCGGACGCCACCGCCACCATGCTGCTGGACACCAGCCACAAGGAGGACAGCGGCCTGCTGCTCGACCTGGGCGGGTACCGCTTCCTCGACCTGAACGACTGCAACACGCCGATGTCCGAACTGCCCGGCGACGTCGACCTGCTGGCCGCGCAGTACTCGGGCGCGATGTGGTACCCGAACGCCTACGACTACCCGCCCGAGGTGATGGCGGAGAAGACCGCCGCGGTCCGCGCCGACCTGCTGGACACCCTGGTGCGCAAGGTCCGGCTGACCGGGGCGCGGGCCTACCTGCCCTCCGCCGGGCCGGCCTGCTTCCTCGACCCGGAGCTGGACCGGTTCAACGACCGGGCGGCGACCATCTTCCCGCACTGGGAGGACGTCGCCGGGGAGTTCGCCGCCGCCTGCCCCGACGTCGAGGTGGTCCGCACCGCGCCCGGCGACACCGTCGACGCCCCGACCGCCGAGCGGCCCTGGCTGGACGACCCGCCCCGCTACCTGGCCGCGTACCGGGAGCGCCGCCGCCCCGAGTGGGAGGCGTACCGGCGCCAACCCTGCCCGCCGCCCGGCGCCGAGGAGGTGGCCGGGTACTTCGGGCGGCTGCAGCGCCGCAACCGGCCGCTGCTCGCCGGGTACCGGGGCGGGCTGCGGATCGAGGCGGGCGGCACCGCCTGGGGCCTGACGCTCGGTGAACTCGCCGACCGGGTCGAGCTGGAGGATGAGCCGGTCGACCCGGCGTACACCATCCGGGTCCCGCCGCCGGCGCTGCGCGCGATCCTGGACGGCCGGGCCGGGTGGGAGGAGGCGCTGCTGTCGATGCGGCTGTCCCTGCACCGCGAGCCGGACGTCTTCGACCTGACCCTGCTCGGCCTGCTGCGCTACGGCCACCAGCCCGCGCAGACCCGGCAGTTGGTGCGCGAGCGGGCCGGCTCCGGGGAGATGGTGGAACGCGACGGGCTGCGCCTGCAGCGGTACTGCCCGCACGCGGGGGAGGACCTCGGGCACGCCGTGATCGCCGACGGCGTCATCGAATGCCCCCGCCACCACTGGAAGTGGAGCGCCGCCACCGGCGCCTGCCTGTCCGGCGGGGCACTGCCGCTGGTCGTCGAGGCGGCCGAGCCGCCGGTCGCCGAAGCCCTGTCCATCGAACCCGAGAGGCCCATCCGGTGAACGACATCCCCCTGGTCGACCTGCGCGCCCAACACGCCGAGATCGCCGACGAGGTCCGCGCGGGCTTCGACGCGGTGCTGGCGAGCGGCGCGTACATCAAGGGGCCCGACGTGGCCGCCTTCGAGCAGGAGTACGCCGCGTACTGCGGCGTCGCCCACGCCGTCGGCACCGCCAACGGCACCGACGCGCTGGAACTCGCCCTGCGCGCGCTGGACCTGCCGGCCGGCGGGGGAGTGGTGCTGCCCGCCAACACCTTCGTCGCCACCGCCGAGGCGGTGGTGCGGGCCGGGCTGACCCCGGTGCTGGTCGACGCCGACCCCGAGCACCTGCTGATCGACGTCGAGCAGGCCGCCGCCGCGGCGGGCACCGCGGTGGCCCTGATGCCGGTCCACCTGAACGGGCAGCTCGCCCCGATGGAACGGCTGCTGGAGATCGCCGGAGACCTCCCGGTGGTCGAGGACGGCGCCCAGTCGCAGGGCGCCACCCGGCACGGCCGCCCGTCCGGCAGCTGGGGCCGGATCTCGGCGACCAGCTTCTACCCCGGCAAGAACCTCGGCGCGTACGGCGACGCCGGCGCGGTGGTCACCGACGACGCCGACCTCGCCGCCGCGGTCCGGCTGATCGGCGACCACGGCTCGGCCCGCAAGTACGTCCACGAGCGGTTCGGCTTCAACTCCCGGATGGACACCCTGCAGGCCGTGGTGCTGCGCGCCAAGCTGCGCCGGCTGCCCGAGTGGAACGCCGCCCGCCGGGCCGCCGCCGAGCGCTACGACAAGCTGCTCGGCGGCCTGGAGGGCGTCACGCTGCCCCGGGTCCTGCCCGGCAACGAGCACGTCTGGCACCTGTACGCGGTGCGGGTCGAACGCGACCGCGACGGGGTGCTGGCCGCCCTGCAGCAGGCCGGGATCGGCGCGGGCGTGCACTACCCGGTGCCGGTCCACCTGCAGCCGGCGTTCCGTCACCTCGGCCATGCGGAAGGCGCTTTCCCGGTCACCGAGCGGGCCGCCGCCGAACTGCTCACCCTGCCGCTGTTCCCGCAGCTCACCGAGGACCAGCAGATCCGGGTCGCGGAGGCGCTGAGCACGGCCGTCCGCCGCGCCTGACGGTCCGTCGACACCCGGCCGGACGGGGTCCGGCCGGGTACCCCCGCGCCCCTGAAGGACATTCGTCAGTGCCCTACCCTGGACCCCAGGATTTTCGGCTTCTGCCAGTGGGGGACCCCAGATGACGACAGGTCGGCCCGGCACCGCCGCCGCCGTGCCCAACGCGGCCTACGCGGGCCAGGTGGTGCAGTTCCCGGACCCGGTCCGGGCCGAGCGGCACCCCGCGGGCGTCCGCGTCGACGAGTCCGGCCACCCGGACTTCGCGCCGTACGCGGCCGCCGTCGCCGAGGTCGCCGACCCCCCGCAGGGCTTCGGCGTCGACGAACTCCGGCTGACCGACTACGTCTCCGCCAACGCCGCGCTGTACACCCAGGGCCACCCGCTCTGGGCCGACCTGGAGACCGCCGTCGCCACCCCGGCCGGCTGGACCTGGCACCACGTCATCGGCCGCGCCCCGGCCGGCTGGCGCCGGATGGAACTCGTCCCGGTCGAGGTCAAGGCCCTGTTGCGGCACCACGGCGGCCTGGCCGTCTCCACCGCCGACCACACCCGGCGCGGCACCCGCCCGCTGCAGGAGCACCGCCCCGTCCACTTCCCGCTCGCCCGGGACGGCGGCGACCCGGTCGCCGTCACCGAGGACCTGGTCCAGCGCGCCGAACAGCGCCTCGGCCACCCGCTGCCGGCCGCGTACCGCGACTTCCTGAAGCTCTCCGGCGGCCGCGCCCCCGCAGGCGTCGCCCTCGACGTGGACCTCGGCCTGCTGCTCGACCAGCCCTTCCTCACCCTCACCGAGGAGTACGGCGTCCAGGACCTGGTGTACGCCAACAAGTGCCTGCGCGACCACCTCACCAAGGACTACCTCGCCGTCGCCTACCTCCAGGGCGGCCTGCTCGCCGTCAAGGTCCGCGGCGAGCAGACCGGTTCGGTCTGGTTCTGCCCCTACGACGACGCCCGCGACGAGGGCGGCGACGAGACCCCCGAGCAGCGGGTCGAGCGCCTGCTGCTGCCCTGCGGCGACAGCTTCGACGCCTTCCTGCTCCGGCTCGCCGGCAGCCCGTCCGAGCTGGAGACCGTCGCCGAACTCATGGTGGACGGCGGGTTCGCCCGCGCCGTCCCGCTGAACTGACCGAACGACAGGGGTGGGACGAGCCGTGGTGACCACGTACGCGCAGGCGCAGGAAGCCGCCGAGGACTGGATCAACGCCGGAGTGCCGCGCGCACAGCAACGCGAGGTACGGGTCCGGGAGTTCGACCTGGGCTTCGTCTGCTGGGCGGTCGACGGCAGCGAGGGCAGCGGCGAGGCCGGCAGCTCGCTGCGGCTGGTCATCGCCCGCGACAGCGGCGCCAGCACACTGTGGCCGCCGCTGCCGGTCAACGAGGTGGTCCGCCAGTTCGAGGAGCAGTACGGCTCCCGCGCCGAACCCAACCCGGCCGGCGCCGCCAAGCCGGTCCGCGGCGCGGTCGAGGCCACCTCCTTCCTGCTCAGCCCCCCGCAGTGGCTGCACGAGGCCGCCGACGCGGCGATCGCCGCCGAGTCCGTGCAGCTCGCCACGCCCCCCGCCTCCGACCGCCCGGCCGGCGACGCGCCCACCTTCCTCTCCCCGCCGCCCGCGGCCTTCCCGGCCACCGACCCGTACGCCGCCACCGCCCAGCTCCCGGGCACACCGGCTGCCGGCGCAACCCCCGTGCCAGGCACGCCCGTTCCGCCTCCGAGCTCGCCCTTCCCGCCCCCGCCGCCATCCCCGGGCACGCCGCCGGGCGGCACCGCGTTCCCGCCGCCGCCGGTGAGCGTCCCGCCGTTCCCCGGCGGGACTCCCGTGCCCGGTACGCCCGTTCCGCCTCCGGGTTCGCCCTTCCCGCCTCCGCCGCCCTCCCCGGGCACGCCGCCGGGCGGCACCGCGTTCCCGCCGCCGCCCGGGGCGACTCCGCCGTTCCCGCCCGGCGGTCCTGACGGTCCGTCGGCTCCCGCGCCGTCGATCGACCACGCGCCGACCATGCTGGCCAGCGACGGCCCGCCCGGGCTGATGGGCCTGCCCGGGGCGCCGGGCCGCGGCGGGCCGACCGCCCCGCCGCCGCCCCCGCCGGGCGACCTGCTGCCGCCGGTGGGCGGTCCCGCGCACGGTCCGGGCGGACGCGTCGGCCCCGGCGCGCCCCCGCCCCCGCCGCCGAACGACCTGCTGCCGCCGGCCGGCGGCCCGGCGCACGGTCCGGGCGGGCGCAGCGGTCCGGGCGCCCCGCCGCCGCCCCCGCCGGGCGAGCTGCTCGGCGGCGCCCCCGCGCAGCCGTTCGCGCCGCCCGCCCCCGAGCCGCAGCCCGGCGCGGGTCAGGACGCGGCGGCCGTCGCCTACCAGGCCACCCAGCTGGCCCCGGCGATCGAGCTGTCCGCCCCGGCGCCGGGCGCGACCCCGCCGTTCCCGGGCCCGCCGATGCAGGGCCCGCCGCCGGCCAACCCGTTCCCGGCCCCGCAGCAGCCCTTCCCGGGCCAGCCGCCGTTCCCGGGCGCCCCGGTGCCGCCCGGCCCGCCGTTCCAGGGCCCGCCGCCCACCCCGCAGGGCTACGGCTTCCCGGCCGGCCCGCCGGCGCCGCCCGCGCCGGTCCCCGGCCCGGTGCCGATGGGCGCCCCGCCGCAGGCCGCCGCCCCGGTGCCGCCGCCCGGCGTGCCCGCGATCGGCCCCGGCACCCAGGCGGTGGTCAGCTACCGCGGGCCGGACGGCTCCGAGCAGAACGTGATCATGCGCAGCGAGCCCGGCACCCCGCACCCGGAGTGGAAGGCCCTGCAGGAGCTGCGCCGCCTCGGCGTGCCCGCCGACCAGGTGCTGGAACTGCACACCGACCTGGAGCTGTGCGACCTGCCCGGCGGCTACTGCGCGCGGATGGTCAAGTCCTCGTGGCCGAACGTCCGGATCAGCCACACCGTCCCGTACGGCCGCGACGCGCAGGCCCGGCAGAACGGCATGGGCCTGCTGTACGAGCACCTCGACCAGCTGCACCAGCTGGCGTCCGCCCCGCAGCGGCCGCGCGCCGTCCGGGTGCCGCTGCCGCCGCCCGGCGCCGTCCCGCCGCTGCCGCCGCTCGCCCCGCAGCAGCTGGCCGCGGAGCTCGGCCAGTACTTCGGCGCGGGCGTGTTCCGGTTCGAGCAGCGCGCGGTGGCGCGGCAGGGAGTGCCGGAGCAGGTCGCGCAGACCCTGATGTGGGTCGGCCTGCCCCGTGAGTTCGCGCCGTTCTTCTGGGCCCAGGCCCAGGAGGGCCGACCGATCCCGACGCTCGCCGAACTCGCCGCCGAACGCGGCCTGCCGGCCGGCCCGGACTTCGGCGGCTACCTGGTCCTCGGCAACGACTACGGCCGCCAGCTGTGCGTCCAGTACGGCACCGCCGCGGTGGTCGCCGTCGACCTGGAGAACCCGGCCGAGCCGCCCCGGTTCGTGAACAGCGGAGTCCCCGAGTTCGTCCGTAGCCTGGCCGTGCTGGGCCGGATGTGGCGGCTGCGCTACGGTCTCACCCCGGAGCAGGCCGGCCGCTGGACCACCGACCTCCAGGCGCAGCTGCTCGCGGTCGACCCGGCCGCGCTGCACACGCCGGAGAGCTGGTGGTCCGTGCTGGTCGAACAGCTCTGGGACGGCCTGCTGTAACCCCGGCCGTGCGGCCGGTTCCCCCGGCCGCGCGACCGCGGCCTGTTTGGTTTGCGTTCGTATGTGCGCAAAATAGGTCAATGGGACGGGTTAACCCGTGCCCTCCGCACCACGCACCCGGCGGGGCTGCGCAGCCCGCGAGCACGAGGGGATCAGCCTGATGAGCGACGCCGTGTCCCAGTACGGCTTCACCGTCTCCAGGCGCGGCTACGCGCCCGAGCAGGTCGACGCGGCGGTCGCCGCGCTCGCCCGCGACCGTGACGAGGCCTGGGAGCGGCTCAGCGTTCTCGGCTCGGGCATCCGCGAGATGGAGAAACGACTCGCCGAGGTCCAGCAGGCCGCCCAGGACGCCCCCGACCCCGACTACGCCGGCCTCAGCGAGCAGGCCGCCGGCCTGCTGAAGACCGCGCAGAACGAGGCCGAGGCGATCCACACCAAGGCCCGGCGCGCCGCCGAGGACTCCCGCGACGCCGCCCACGAGGCCGGCGAGGCCGCCGCCGAGGCCGCGAAGCAGTACGCCGCCCAGCAGCGCGAGGACGCCGAACAGGCCGCCCGCCGCACCGCCGAGCGCACCCGCGCCGAAGCCGAACGGGTACGCGCCGAGGCCGACGCCGAGGCCCGCGCCGTGGTGCACGCCGCCACCGGCCACGCCGCCCGGGTCCGGGTCGCCGCCGCCGACGCCTCCGAGCAGTCCGAGGTCGCCCTCGCCGAGCGCCGCCGCAAGGCCGACGAGGAGGTCGCCACGGCCGAGACCGAGGCGGACGCCGCCGTCGCCGAGATCACGGCCGCCGCCGAGCGCCGGGTCAAGGAGGCCGAGCAGCACCGCGAGGCGATGCTCGCCGAGGCCCGCCGGCTCGACACCGCCGCCCAGGTCAAGGCCGACACCGCGATCGCCGCGGCGAAGGAGAAGGCCGACCGGATCCGCAAGGCCAGCGAGCAGGACCAGGCCGACTTCACCAAGCGCCTCGACAAGGTCCAGACCCACCTCGACCACATCAAGGGCACCCTCGCCTCGCTGCGCGGCGCCGCGGTCGGTGCGATCGAGCCCGAGGAGGAGGCCGCCGCGGAGGGGCCGAAGGCCGGGTCGAAGAAGGCCGACCTGACCAAGCCGCCGGTCGCCGACGACGCCACCACCGTCCTGCGCAAGACCGAGGACCCGCGCAAGCCCTTCGCCGCCGACCCCCCGGAGCCCGCGGCCCCGCCCGCCAAGCCCGTCCCCAAGATCGTCATCGTCGACGACGGCCTCGACCACGACACCCGCCCCGACAAGGGCCGCATCACCCGCAAGGGCTGACTTCCCAGCCGGGAGAAGCTGCACGATCAGGGGCTCGGGGAACTGCGAGGCGAGTGCCCGGTGGTCTGAGCTCGGCCGGCGGTCTCGGAGACCTCGAGCCGAGTCGAGACCTCGCAGACACCGCCTCGCGTTTCCCCGAGCCCCGATCGTCAGAGCACTTCGACCGCGGCGCCCGTCAGTCGGCGGCGGCAGTCGAGGACGTACTGCGCGTGGGCGGTGATCGCGTCGTAGTCGAACTCGTCGTGGTCCGCGAGCAGCACCACCGCGTCGGCGGCGGCCAGTTCCTCGGGGGTGGCCTCGACACGGTGGACGGTGGCGAGCGGGCCGCCGTCGTGGTCGGGGGTGCGCTGGCCGGGGACGTGCGGTTCGGCGACGTGGACGCCGGAGACCACGTGCGGGTCGGCGGCGCGGACCTCGGCGCCCATCTTGGCGAGGAGTTCGGCGACCCTCGCGGCGGGCGTCTCCCGGGCGTCGCCGGTGTTCTTCTTGTAGGCGAGGCCGAGCAGCAGCACCCGCGAGCCGTTGACGGAGCGCCGGCGCTGGTTGAGCGCCTGCGCGAGCCGCCGCACCACGTAGTCGGGCATGTGGCTGTTGACGTCGTTGGCGAGTTCGACGAAGCGGAAGGACTGGCCGAGGGCGCGTTCCACCCGCCAGGACAGGTAGGACGGGTCGATCGGCAGGCAGTGCCCGCCGACGCCGGGGCCGGGGGTGAAGCGCAGGAAGCCGAACGGCTTGGTGGAGGCCGCGTCGATCGCCTCCCAGACGTCGATGCCGAGGTCGTGGGCGAACATCGCCAGCTCGTTGACCAGGGCGATGTTGACGTGCCGGAAGGTGTTCTCCAGCAGCTTGGTGAGTTCGGCCTCCTTGCAGGAGGAGACCGGGACGGTGCGTTCGACCAGCTGCCCGTAGAAGCCGTCGACCGCGGCCAGGCCCTCGGGCGTGGTGCCGGAGACCACCTTGGGGGTGTTCTCCAGCTTCCACTGCGGGTTGCCGGGGTCGATCCGCTCGGGGCTGTAGCCGAGGTGGAAGTCGGCGCCCGCGCGCAGGCCGGAGCCCTCCTCGAGCAGCGGGGCGAGCAGCTCCTCGGTGGTGCCCGGGTAGGTGGTGGACTCCAGGACCACGGTGGCACCGGGCTTCAGGTGCCGGGCCAGCAGCATGGCGGAGGACTCGATGTAGGAGAGGTCGGGCACCCCGTCCCGCAGCGGGGTCGGGACGGTGATCACCGCGATGTCGAAGTCCGCCACGTCGGCGGGCTCGGCGGTCGGCAGGTAGCGGCCGGAGTCGAGCAGCGGGCGCAGCCGGTCGCCGGGGATGTCCTCGACGTAGGACTCGCCGACGGCGAGCCGCTTGATCCGGCGCACGTCCACGTCGTAGCCGACCACGGTGTGGCCGACCTCGGCGGCGCGGACGGCCAGCGGCAGTCCGACATAGCCCTGACCTGCGATGACGACGCGCATGACGAAGAAACCCCCTGGATCGACGCCGGTGTCCCCACACCTTCTTCACATGAGGGTACGGAGCGGCGGTGTCCGTGCGGGGCGCTTCCGGCGAAGTGGGGCGGACGGTCTCGCACACGCCCCGGAAAAGCGTGACGCCGAGACCCGCGGCGCCCGCCCCAGGCGGACGCCGCGGTCCCGGCGTGAGTGGCACGGGCGCCCCCACCCAGGGTCGCCCGGCCTTCGCACTCCCGACCCCCATCGAGGTGCGATCGCGCTTCCACAGCCATCCCCCACGGTTGGATGCGGCGTGCGCTGAGACCATCTTGCGCGGCGACCATGGACGGACAGTGACAGGAGTGTGTCGCCCGCATGATCTCTGGACGAGCCCGCCCGAATAACGGAGAGAGGGCTCGGACCTGCCGCGCCGCGTGCCGACCGCCGGTGCGGCGTAGGCTGGATACCCCCCGGGCGCACCGCGTTCCGGGCCGTTCGCGTTGCCCGGCCGGCCTCCTCGCGCCGGGCCCACTCCCCGCCGTGGAGAACTTGACGTATGAGCCTGTCCGGACTGCTCGATGTCGTCGTACGCGACGCCGCCCTCGCCGAGGCGATCGAGGCGGCGGCCACGGGCCACAGGCAGCACCTCGACCTGGTCGGCCCGCCCGCCGCGCGCCCGTTCGCGATCGCCGCGCTGGCCCGTTCGCTGGCCGCGCGGGCCGGGGAGCGCGGCCGCCCGGTGCTGGCGGTGACCGCCACCGGCCGGGAGGCCGAGGACCTCGCGGCCTCGCTGCGTTCGCTGCTGCCGCCGGACGCGGTGGCGGAGTTCCCGGCCTGGGAGACCCTGCCGCACGAGCGGCTCTCGCCGCGCTCCGACACCGTCGGCCGCCGCCTGGCGGTGCTGCGGAGGATCGTTCATCCTCGGGCGGACGACCCCGCGGCCGGGTCGGTGCAGGTGGTCGTCGCGCCGGTGCGCAGCGTCCTGCAGCCGCAGGTGAAGGGGCTGGCCGAGCTGGAGCCGGTGGCGTTGCAGCGCGGTGAGCAGCACGACCTGGGCGAGGTGGCCCGCAAGCTCGCGGCGGCCGCCTACGCGCGGGTCGAACTGGTCGAGAAGCGCGGCGAGTTCGCGGTGCGCGGCGGCATCCTGGACGTGTTCCCGCCGACCGAGGAGCACCCGCTGCGGGTGGAGTTCTGGGGCGACGACGTCGAGGAGATCCGCTACTTCAAGATCGCCGACCAGCGGTCGCTGGAGATCGCCGAGCACGGCCTGTGGGCGCCGCCCTGCCGCGAGCTGCTGCTGACCGACGAGGTGCGCGCCCGGGCCGGCGAACTGGCCGCGCGGCACCCGGAGTTGGGCGAGATCCTGGACAAGATCGCGCAGGGCATCGCGGTCGAGGGCATGGAGTCGCTGGCCCCGGTGCTGGTCGACGACATGGAGCTGCTGCTGGACGTGCTGCCGAGCGGTTCGATCGCGGTGGTCTGCGACCCGGAGCGGGTCCGCACCCGGGCCGCCGACCTGGTCGCCACCAGCCAGGAGTTCCTGGCCGCCTCCTGGGTGGCCGCCGCGGCGGGCGCCGACCGTCCGATCGACCTGGAGACGATCGACGTCTCCGCCGCCTCGCTGTGGTCGCTGGCCGACGTCCGGGAGCACGCCGCCGAGATCGGCCTGCCCTGGTGGTCGGTGAGCCCGTTCGCCACCAGCGACTCGAGTGTGAGCGCAATCCTCGAGTTCGACGCGGACACCCTGACGCTGGGCATGCACGCGGTGGAGGCGTACCGCGGCGACACCGCGCGGGCGATCGCCGACGCCAAGGAGCGCCTGGCCGGGGACTGGCGGGTCGTCATGGTGACGGAGGGTCACGGCCCGGCGTCCCGGCTCGCCGAGGTGCTCGGGAACGAGGGCATCGCGGCCCGGCTGGTCGCCGACCTCGCCGAGGCCCCGACCCGGGACGTGGTCTACGTCTCCTGCGGCTCGATCGAGCACGGCTTCGTCGACGAGCAGCTGAAGCTGACCGTCATCACCGAGACCGACCTGTCCGGCCAGAAGTCCTCCACCAAGGACATGCGGCGGATGCCGTCCCGCCGCCGCAACGCGATCGACCCGCTGGCGCTGGCGGCCGGCGACTACGTGGTGCACGAGCAGCACGGCGTCGGCCGGTACGTGGAGATGGTGCAGCGCACCGTCCAGGGCGCCACCCGCGAGTACCTGGTGCTGGAGTACGCCCCCGCCAAGCGCGGCCACCCCGGCGACCGGCTGTTCGTGCCGACCGACCAGCTCGACCAGGTCACCAAGTACGTCGGCGGCGAGGCCCCGACGCTGCACCGGCTCGGCGGCGCGGACTGGGCGAAGACCAAGCAGCGCGCCAAGAAGGCGGTCCGGGAGATCGCCGCCGACCTGATCAAGCTGTACTCGGCGCGGATGGCCGCCCCCGGCCACGCCTTCGGCCAGGACACCCCCTGGCAGCGGGAGTTGGAGGACGCCTTCCCGTACGCGGAGACGCCGGACCAGCTGACCACCATCGCCGAGGTCAAGTCGGACATGGAGAAGTCCGTCCCGATGGACCGGCTGATCTGCGGCGACGTCGGCTACGGCAAGACCGAGATCGCGGTGCGCGCCGCCTTCAAGGCGGTGCAGGACGGCAAGCAGGTCGCCGTGCTGGTGCCGACCACGCTGCTGGTGCAGCAGCACTTCTCGACCTTCGCCGAGCGGTACGCCAACTTCCCGGTCACCGTGAAGGCGCTGTCCCGGTTCCAGACCGACACCGAGGCGAAGGCCGTGCTGGAGGGCCTGTTCGAGGGCTCGGTGGACGTGGTGATCGGCACCCACCGGCTGTTCTCCTCGGAGACCCGGTTCAAGGACCTCGGCCTGGTCATCGTCGACGAGGAGCAGCGCTTCGGCGTCGAGCACAAGGAGCAGCTGAAGAAGCTGCGGGCCAACGTCGACGTGCTGACGATGTCCGCCACGCCGATCCCGCGCACCCTGGAGATGGCGGTCACCGGCATCCGCGAGATGTCCACCATCACCACCCCGCCGGAGGAGCGGCACCCGGTCCTCACCTTCGTCGGCCCGTACGACGAGAAGCAGATCGCGGCCGCGATCCGGCGTGAACTCCTGCGCGAGGGCCAGGTGTTCTACATCCACAACCGGGTCGAGTCGATCGACAAGGCGGCGGCGCGGCTGAAGGACCTGGTCCCCGAGGCGCGGGTCGCCACCGCGCACGGGCAGATGGGGGAGACCCACCTGGAGAAGGTCGTCGTCGACTTCTGGGAGAAGGAGTTCGACGTCCTGGTCTCCACCACGATCGTGGAGTCCGGCATCGACATCTCCAACGCCAACACCCTGATCGTCGAGCGCGGCGACACCTTCGGCCTCTCCCAGCTGCACCAGCTGCGCGGCCGGGTCGGCCGCGGTCGCGAACGCGGCTACGCCTACATGCTGTACCCGCCGGAGAAGCCGCTCACCGAGACCGCCCACGAGCGGCTGGCCACCATCGCCCAGCACACCGAGATGGGCGCCGGCATGTACGTCGCGATGAAGGACCTGGAGATCCGCGGCGCCGGCAACCTGCTCGGCGGCGAGCAGTCCGGCCACATCGCGGGCGTCGGCTTCGACCTCTACATGCGGATGGTCGGCGAGGCGGTCGCCGAGTTCCGCGAGACGCTGGAGGCCGGCGGCGGCGAGCCGGAGGAGGAGCCGCTGGAGGTCAAGATCGAGCTGCCGGTCGACGCGCACGTCCCGCACGACTACGCCCCCGGCGAGCGGCTGCGCCTGCAGGCGTACCGCTCGATCGCGGCGGTCAACTCCGAGCAGGACATCGTCCAGGTCCGCGAGGAGCTGACGGACCGTTACGGCAAGCTGCCCGAGCCGGTGGAGAACCTGCTGCTGGTGGCCGGGCTGCGGCTGTTCGCGCGGCGCTGCGGCGTCGGCGACATCACGCTGCAGGGCAACTTCGTCCGGTTCGGCCCGGTCGAGCTGCGGGAGTCCCAGCAGCTGCGGCTGAACCGGCTCTACCCGCGCACCCAGCTCAAGTCCGCCGCCCAGCAGCTGCTGGTGCCGCGCCCCAGCTCCGGCGGCCGGATCGGCGGGAAGCCGCTGGTGGGCCGGGAGTTGCTGTCCTGGTGCACGGAGTTCCTGAGCACCATGTTCGACGACCTGAAGCGGTAGCCGGTGCGGTCAGGGGCGTCGGGGGGATTCCCTCCGGCGCCCCTGACCGTTTCCCCCCCCCACGACCCGGTCAGCCGAGCTTCCACTGGCCGGTCTGCGGGGCGAAGTCGCTGTCCAGGGCGAACTGCGCCTTGTCCAGCTTGGCGTCGGCCGGCACCTCGAAGGTGATGAAGCCGAGCGCGCTCTCCCCGGGGGCGATGTTCGCCGGGACCTGGAACTCCGGGCCGGCCTTGGTCTCGGCCACGGTCGCGCCGAACGCCTGCCCTTGCACGTCGATCAGCTTGGCGCTGTTCTGCGGGGCGTCGCTGTAGGCGGCCTTGCCGGTCGCCTTGATCCGGAACTGCACCGAGACGAAGCGCTTGCCGTCGGCGGGCTTCGTGAACTCGTCGTTGCCCTCCGCGTTGTCGACCACCTTCACCAGCGTGACGTCCGCGGTGTTGGCCTTGTCGTTCCCCTTGAGCCCGATGGTGTCGCCGAGCTTGGCGACGGTGCCCTTCCCCGCGTCGCCGGCCGCCGGGGCGGAGGAGGCGGCGCCGCCGGCCGGGGCCGCGGCCGCGGTGCTCTTCGGGCTGGTGGAGACGGTGTTGTCGGGGCCGCAGGCGGTGGCGCCGACGGCGAGCAGGCAGGCGCCGAGCAGGACGGCGGCGGAGCGGCGGGTGGTGGTGCGAGCGGTCATGGCGGTCTCTCCCCCAGGGATTGCGGTGGGCCGGTCGTTCCGGCGATGGCTCCACTAGACCATGATGCTGTGAACAGTGTCAACGTAGATTCGAAAAAGAGCTCTGTTCACGTGTGAACCCGTGGCAGTGACGTGCTCGCTATGCTGTGTGGTCACACGCCGCCGTGAAGGAGTCAGCCGATGCCGGACCGTCCCGAGGTGACCGCCGCCGAGATCGCCCGGCTCGCCGGGGTCGGACGCGCCGCCGTCTCCAACTGGCGCCGCCGGCACGCCGACTTCCCGAAGCCGGCCGGCGGCACCGAGACCAGCCCGACCTTCCGGCTCGACCAGGTCGAACAGTGGCTGCGCGAGCAGGGCAAACTCGCCGAACTCCCGCTCCTGGAACGGATCTGGCAGCAACTGGAGACGCTCCGCGACCCGGCCGGACCCGCCGTCGCCCCGCTCGTCACCGCCGGAGCGCTGCTGCTCCTGCTGCACCGCGAGCCCGCGATCCGCGCCGAGCTCGCGGGCCAGCCCGACACCCGCCTCGCGACGACGCTCCCCAAGGCCCTCCGACGCGCCGTCACCGCCGCCCTCGGCCCCGACGCCCCCACCGCCCTCGCCCTCCCCCTGCTGGCCGGCGCCACCCACCTCGACCTGGCCCGCCTCCTCCTCCGCCTCACCACCGACACCACCCCCGCCACCGCCTACGAACACCTCCTCACCCGCCACACCGAAGCCAACCCCCGCCTCCCCCAGCCCATCCCCACCGCCACCGCGACACTGCTGGCCGCACTGGCCGACGTGTCGTCAGGTGTTGTCTCGTCGACTTCCTCCCCGGTCGTGTTCGATCCGGCTTGTGGGGCCGGGGGGTTGCTGCTTGCGGCGGTCGGTGGGGGGGCGTGGGTGGGGCAGGAGGCGGACGGGGGGTATGCCGGGGTGGCGTTGCTGCGGCTGGCGTTGGCGATGCCTGCGGGTGCGGGGCCGCTCGCGGTGGAGGTGGCGGCGGGCGACGCCTTGCGGGCGGACGCCTACCCGGGGCTGGCGGCGGACGCCGTGGTGTGCCGGCCGCCGTACAACGAGCGGGACTGGGGGCACGAGCAGCTGCAGTACGACGCGCGCTGGCCGGGCGGGGTGGTGCCGCCGCGCGGGGAGTCGGAGCTGGCCTGGGTGCTGCACTGCCTGGCGCACACCCGGCCGGGCGGGGTCGCGGTGGTGCTGCTGCCGCCGACCGTGGCGTCGCGGCGGGCCGGGCGGCGGGTCCGGGCGGAGCTGGTGCGCTCGGGCGCGCTGCGCGCGGTGGTGGCGCTGCCCGCGGGGGCGGCGCCGCCGTTCGGGGTGCCGCTGCACGTGTGGGTGCTGCGCGGGCCGGTGCCGGGGGACGGCTTCCGGCACGTGCTGCTGCTGGACGCCTCGGCCGAGGGCGGCCGCGAACGTACCGACCGCGACGCGCTGCACCGCACGGTGCTGGCGTCCTGGCGGGAGTTCGACTCGGCGGCCCGCACCGGCGCCCCGCTGCCCGCGGACCGTCCGGGCCTGTCCCGGGCCGTCCCCGCGCTGGACCTGCTGGACGACGAGACCGACCTGACCCCGGCCCGGCACCTGCCCGCCGCCCCGGCCGAGGCCGCGCCGGACACCGTCGCCGCGCTCCGGCTGCGCCTGGCCGGGCGGCTCGCGGACCTCGCCGACCTGGACGCCGCGCTGCCCGCCGTCCGCGCGGCCGCCGCGCCCGCGGCCCCGCAGGTGAGCATCGGCGAACTCGCTCGCTCCGGCGCCCTGGAGGTGCACTCCTCCGGGCAGGGCACCCCGGTCCGGCCGGGTGGCGGCGTCCCGCTGCTCACCGACCAGGACCTGCTGACGGCCGCCCCGCCGAGCGCGACCGCCGACGCCCCCGGGGTGACGGTCCGTCAAGGCGACGTGCTGGTTCCCGCCCTCGGGGGTGAGACGGCCTGCGCGGTGCACCCCGGCAGCCCGTATCTGGGGGCGGCGCTCGGGCCCCGGCTGCACCTGCTGCGGCCGGACCCGGCGGTGCTCGACCCGGACTTCCTGGCGGGCCAGTTGCGGGCCACCGGCGCAGGGCGGCGGGCCAGCAGCTACGCCTCGACCACCACCCGGCTGGACATCCGCCGGGTGGAGCTGCCGCGCGTCCCGGTGGAGCAACAGCGTTTGCTGGGCGCGGCGTTCCGGCGGATCGCCGAGTTCGAGGGGGCGCTGGCCCGGGCCGCCGCCGAGGCGCGGACGCTGACCCGGGCGCTCACCGACGGCCTGGCGTCCGGGGGCACCGAACCGGCCTGACGGCGACTCAGGTCCGGACGCGCCCGGGGACTCTCGGCGCGGCGGCGTGTGACGGTACCGTGTGCGATGCACTGCCCCGCCGTCGTCGAGGAGCGTCCATGCCCGGCCCCGTCGCGTCCGGTCCGTACCGGCCCTGGGTCTCGGCGCTGTGTGCCGCGCTGCCGGTGCTGAGCCTGGGACTGCTCGGTCTGGTGCCCTCGCTGGTGCTCGCCGTCGGACGCCGCCGCCGGGTGGACGTGGTCGGCGCGGTGGTCTTCGGGGTGCTGCAGCTGGCGGTGTACGTGGCGTCCGGGCTGACCCCGCGGGGCGAGGCGCTGAACCTGGTGGTGGTCGGGGTCGCGCTGATCCCGCTCTGGCTGGGCGCGCCGGTGCACTTCCTGCTGATGAACCGTCGGCGGCACTGGCCCGCCGCGAAGACCGCGTACCCCTTCCCGGTGCAGCCCTATCCCGTCCCGCCGTACCCGACCCCGCCCCAGGCGTACCCCGCGCAGCCCTACCCCGGGCAGCCCGTCCAGCCGACCGGGGCGGCGGAGCTGCGCGAACTCGGCGAGCTGCTGCGGCGTCAGGCCGGGGACGGGCGGCCGTGAGCGAGCGGCGGACGGTCGACGGGCGGTACGCGCTCGCCGAGAAGATCGGCCACGGCGGGATGGGCCAGGTCTGGGCCGGCCATGACCTGCGGCTGGACCGCCGGGTGGCGGTCAAGCTGCTGCGCACCGACGCGATGCCCTACCCGGTGGCGCGCGGCGACAGCCAGGCCGAGCTGCTGCGGCAGCGCTTCCTGCGCGAGTGCCGGATCAGCGCCGGGCTGGAGCACCCCGGGCTGGTCAGCGTGTACGACGCCGGGGCGGACGGCGAGGAGCTGTACCTGGTGATGCAGCGGGTGCCCGGCCTGAGTCTGGCCGACCTGATCGCCGAGGAGGGCCCGCTGCCGGTGGCGCAGGCCGTCGCGGTGGCCGGGCAGCTGTGCGCCGCGCTGGCCGCCGTGCACGCGGCGCAGGTGGTCCACCGCGACCTCAAGCCAAGCAATGTGATGATCCGTCCGGACGGGCGGGTGGTGCTGCTGGACCTCGGCATCGCCGCCGCCCTCGACCCCGGCGCCACCCGCCTCACCCTCACCGGCAGCCCGATCGGCAGCCCCGCCTACATGGCCCCCGAACAGGCCCTCGCCGCCGCCACCGACCCGCGCAGCGACCTGTACGCGCTCGGCTGCATGCTGCACGAGATGCTGGCCGGCCAGGCGCCGTTCCCCGCGCCCACCGCGCTCGGCGTGCTGCGCCGCCAGGTCGACGACCCGCCGGTACCGCTGCGCGAACTGCGCGCCGAGGTGCCCGCCGGGCTGGAGGCGCTGGTGCTGCACCTGCTCGCCAAGCGCCCCGAGGACCGGCCCGCCGACGCCCGCCTGGTGCACGCCCGGCTGCTGCCCCTGCTGCCGGCGCCCGCCGCCGCCCTGCGCACCCGGCTGCCCGCCGTCCCCGACCCGACCGACCCGTACCGCTACCCGCACCACCCCGAACCCGCACACCCGGCGCCCGCCGCACCGCTGTCGGCCGCCGCACCCGCCGCGGTGCCCGCCCCCGCCGCACCGCCCGCCGCCGCGGCCCCCGGCCGGTACGAGAGCGGGTACGACGGCGGCCCGGAGAGCGGGTCCGAGGGCGAGACGCTGGCCCGGGCCTGTGCCCGGCTGTCCGACCTGGTCGCGGCCGGCCGGCACACCGAGGTGCTGGAGCTGGCCGGCCGGCTGCTGCCCCGGGCGGTCGCCGAGCAGGGCGAGGCCGCGCCGCTGGTGCACACCGTCCGGGCGATCCGGGCCCGCACCCTGCTGGCGACCGGCCGCTGGGGCGAGGCGCTGCCCGAGTTCCAGCGGCTCGCCGCGCACGCGACCGTCGAGCGCGGCCCGTACGACCCCGCCGCGCTCGACCACCGGCGGCACGCCGCCCGCTGCCTGGAGCAGCTCGGCCTGCCGGTCGACGCGCTCGCCGAGTACCGCGCGGTGCTCGCCGCCACCGCCCCGGACGCCGCGCACGGCACCGAACTGCGCGAGCGCATCGGCCTGTTGCAGGCCGCCACCGGCCACCCCGAGACCGGCTGGCAGACCCTGCTGGAGCTCCTCCTGGAGACCGAGCGCCGCCACGGCCCGCACCACCCCGACGTCCGACGCCTGCGCGGCCACCTCGAACAGCTCGGCGCGCAGCGCACCACCACCAACCCGTACGCGACCTGATCCGGGCCCGTTCGCGCGGGGGGTCTGGCACCGGACGGCGGGGCTCCCTATTGTTCGTCCCAGCCCCGCACGCCAGCGCACCACCGGAACGCACCCCCACCCGCCGGGAGGCCCCCGTGATCCGCACCAGCTCCGCCCGTACCCGCCGCCTGCGGACGGCCGTCGGCGTCGCGCTCGCCGCCGCCGCGCTGACCGCGTGCGGGACGGCGACGCCGCACCAGGGCGCCGCCGCGGTGGTCGGCGGGGAGCGGATCACCGTCGCGCAGGTGGAGTCCCGGGTCGCGGCGGTCCGCGCCGGCATGGGCCCGCAGACCGGCGCGAAGAGCAACGAGCCCGCCGGGCTGGCCCGGCACGCGGTCTCCGACCTGATCCTCGACAAGGTGATCGCCCGCGCCCTGGTGGACCGTCAACTCGCGATCAGCCAGAGCGAGATCGACGCCGCCCGGGCGGCCGACACGCGCACCGTGGGCGGCGAGGACCGGCTGGCCCAGCTGCTGCTCTCCCGTCAGGGCGTGCCCGCCGCCGGGATCGACGGCTACTACCGCCAGCAGCTCGGCATCGTGAAGCTGGCCGGCGGCCAGGACCCGGAGTCCAGCTCCGGCGACGCCGCGATCCGCAAGGCGCTGGCCACCGCGGGCACCGCCCTGCACATCGAGGTCAACCCCCGCTACGGGGCCTGGGACCCGGCGCAGATCGCGCTCACCGAGACCACCGAGGACTGGCTGCCGAAGAACGCCCAGCCGCTGTAGCGGCGGGGGTCGACCGCTTCGCACCCCGCGCGGCTTTCGCAGTAGGTTCGAGCCGTGGACACTCCCAAGCTCATCCTGCTGACCACCACCCACCGGATCGCGCCCGGCCTGCTCTCCTGGCCCGCCTGGCAGGCCCTGCACTCGAACCCCAGGGTGCTGCTCGGCGCCGCGGACCACCCGCAGCTGCCCGCGCTGCGGCAGGCCGGGATCACGCCCGAGCTGATCGAGCGCCCGAGCGCCCCCGCGCTGGCCCGGCAGCTGCTCGCCGCGGCCCCCGCGGTCTGGCTGGAGAGCCCGGACGGCGACCCCGGGCTGACCGACGCGCTGGCCCGGATCGCCGTCGAGGAGGCCGGCGCGCACCCGGAGATCGAGGTGCTCCCCGGCTCGTACGACCTGCCCGGCGCCCGGCTGCTCGACCTGGCCGCGGTGATGGACCGGCTGCGCTCGCCCGGCGGCTGCCCCTGGGACGCCGAGCAGACCCACGCCAGCCTGGTGAAGTACCTGGTGGAGGAGGCGTTCGAGCTGGTCGAGGCGATCGAGGAGGGTGACCGGGAGACCCTGCGCGAGGAGCTCGGCGACGTGCTGCTGCAGGTGTTCTTCCACTCGCGGATCGCCGAGGAGGACCCGGCCGACCCGTTCTCGATCGACGACGTGGCCGGGGACATCGTCGAGAAGCTGATGTACCGCCACCCGCACGTGTTCGGCGACGTCCAGGCCGAGGGCGCGGAGCAGGTGGAGGCCAACTGGGAGCAGCTGAAGGCCGCGGAGAAGCAGCGCGAGTCGGTGCTCGACGGGGTGCCGGGCGGACTGCCGGCGCTCGCCTACGCGGCGAAGCTGGTCTCCCGGGTGCGGCGGGCGAACTTCACCGCGGTGCCCGACCGGCCGTACCGGCTGCCCGCCGAGCTCACCGAGGAGTCGGCGGGGGAGCTGCTGCTGGCGGTGGCCCAGCAGGCCTACGACCGCGGCGTGGACGTGGACGCGGCACTGCGCGCGGCGGCCCGCGGCTACCGCCGGGAGGTGCGCGCCGCGGAGGGGCTGGAGGGCTGAGCCGGGCTGACGGCGGGTCAGCTCGCCAGGCGGGCCGGGTGGTCGGCGTCGGCGGGCTGCCGCTGCGCGGGGACGACCTCGCCGATCGCCTCGCCGACCAGGGCCAGCACCTCGGCCAGCAGGTCGAGGTGGCCGGGCAGTTCGGCGAGCTGGACGATCCGCTCGCCGTCCGGGCCGGCCACCGCGAACAGGTCGATCGGGCCGAGGTGCTTGGCGGCGGTGTCGACCAGGGCGGCGATGTCGCTGGGGCGGTGGACGTCGCCGGACACGCCGACCACGGGGCAGCCGGGGCGGTCGAGTTCGGCGGCGAGGTCCTCGGCGACCCCGGGGTGCAGGTCGGCGATGAGCAGACCGGCGGCCCCGGCGGCGGCGAACCGGCGGGCCAGGTCGGCCCCCGAGCCTCCGTCGAGCACCGCGATGACCACCACTGCCCCGGCTACCCGCATCGTCTGCTCCCCCTTCAGGGCGGACTCGGGCGGCCCGCACGACCGCCCGCGCTATGACTGTCGGAGGATGGTAGGCACGCCCATCCCCTCTGCAACAGGGATTACCCGCCAGGTGACCAGACTCACGCGGCGGAGCCTTTGGATACGGTCAAGACATGTCCCACACGCCCCACCCCACGCAGCCGGAACTCTTCACCTGGGAGTTCGCGGCCGACCCGTACCCGGCGTACGCCTGGCTGCGCCAGCACGCGCCGGTGCACCGCACCACGCTGCCGAGCGGGGTGGAGGCGTGGCTGGTCACCCGGTACGCGGACGCCCGGCAGGCGCTGGCGGACGCCCGGCTGTCGAAGAACCCGGCGCACCACAGCGGGCAGGCGCACCGCACCGGCCGGGTGGGCATCCCGGGCGAGCGGCAGGCCGACCTGATGACCCATCTGCTGAACATCGACCCGCCGGACCACACCCGGCTGCGCCGGCTGGTGTCCAAGGCGTTCACCCCGCGCCGGGTGGCCGAGTTCGAACCGCGCGTGCAGCAGCTCACCGACCGGCTGATCGACTCCTTCGCCGCCCGCGGCGAGGCCGACCTGATCCACGAACTCGCCTTCCCGCTGCCGATCTACGCGATCTGCGAGCTCCTCGGCGTGCCCGAGGAGGACCAGGACGACCTGTGCGACTGGGCCGGCATGATGCTGCGACACACGAAGCCGGGCCAGACCGGCGCCCGGCGCGGGGGAGTGGGCCGCGCGGTGAAGCGGATCCAGAGCTACCTGGCCGAGTTGATCCACCGCAAGCGGGCCGACCTCGGCGACGACCTGATCTCCGGTCTGATCCGGGCCAGTGACCACGGTGAGCACCTCACCGAGAACGAGGCCGCGGCGATGGCCTTCATCTTGCTTTTTGCGGGATTCGAGACCACCATCAATCTAGTCGGCAACGGCGTGTACGCACTGCTCCGCAATCCCGACCAACTCCAGCGCCTGCAAGCTTCGTTGGACCGCGGAGAGACCGGCCTGCTGGAGACCGGGATCGAGGAGCTGCTGCGATACGACGGCCCGGTCGAGCTGGCCACCTGGCGGTTCGCCACCGCTCCGCTGCGGATCGGCGGGGTGGAGATCCCGGTCGGCGACCCGGTGTTGGTGGTGCTGGCCGCGGCCGACCGCGACCCGGCCCGGTTCTCGGACGAGAACACCCTCGACTTGGCCCGGGCGGACAATCCGCACCTCGGTTTCGGACACGGTATCCACTACTGCATCGGCGCCCCGCTGGCCCGACTTGAGGGCCAGCGCGCGATCGGCAGCCTACTGACCAGGCTGCCGGACCTGCGGCTGGCCGCGGACCCGTCCGAACTGCGTTGGCGCGGCGGCCTGATCATGCGCGGTCTGCGCGACCTCCCGGTCTCCTTCACACCCCGCTGACGCCGTTTCGAACCGTCCGAACCCCCGTTCGCAGTGGCTGACGGCGCGTCGGACGGGGGCGCGCGCCGCACTCCCCACACGGACGAAACCGGACATATATGGATGCTCTGTGTACGAGCCGTAGAGGTTCGTGATTTCGGCGTGATGCCGGTGATATGAGCTTGTGATTGCCCGTCAGCTCTGCCTACTCTCCGATCTGCTCGCAGCAGCGGGCCCCGAACGCGGTACGCCGAGTCCTGTCCGCCGCGTCCTCGGGCCACCGAGTCATCGACCCGGACAGGAGCGGGGGAACCACGTATGACCGCCGCCGTCCCAGCGGCTAGGGGTGAAGCCGCCCGGAGGTGGACGCACACGCGTCCGTGACCACCGGGTGGCCGGGCCAGCCTCCCGGTCCGAACCCGACAGCTCACCTCGCAGGCGTGCGGAGAGGACATCCCATGGCAGTTACCGGTACCGGCCGTCACCGACGCAGTACCAAGGCCGAGAAGGTCATCGCCGCCGCCGGCGTGGTCTCGGTCGGCCTGGCCCTGCCCCTGCTCGCCGCCGCCGGAGCGGCAGCCGCCCCGAGCTCCGTCTGGGACCGCGTGGCCCAGTGCGAGAGCGGCGGCAACTGGAGCATCAACACCGGAAACGGTTACTACGGCGGCCTGCAGTTCAGCTCCTCCACCTGGCGCGCCTACGGCGGCGGCCAGTACGCGGGCCGCGCCGACCAGGCCAGCCGCGCCCAGCAGATCGCGGTCGCCGAGCGGGTCCTGGCCTCCCAGGGCCCCGGCGCCTGGCCGGTCTGCTCGGTGCGGGCCGGCCTCAGCCGCGGCGGCGAGGTGGCCGACACCTCGGACGACACCGTCTCCCGCTCGCAGGAGCGCCCGGCCGCGCCGGCCGTCAAGCCGTCCCCCAAGCCCTCGAAGCCCGCCGCCAAGCCGGCCCAGTCCGAGCCCGCCGCCCAGCCGCCGGCCGCGGAGACCCCCGCGCCCGCCGCCGGCGGCTACACCGTGATCGAGGGCGACACCCTCTCCGGCATCGCCGCGGCCCGCAGCCTCCCCGGCGGCTGGGAGCAGCTCTACCAGGCCAACCGCCGGGTGATCGGCGACAACCCGGACCTCATCCTCCCCGGCCAGGTGCTCGCGCTGTGACGCGCGGCGCCTGACGGTCCGTCCGCCCCGGGCGTGCGCAGGGCAGTTCGCGCCGTCCGGGGCCCCGGGCCTGCGGGCAATCAGGTGAACTACCAGTGAGTAGCGGTGCCACACCGTGAGACGAGGCCCGGCCGGACGTGGCCGCGGGGCGGTGTAGGGCTAGGCTCAGGTCGTAACGACCACACATCCGCTTCCGCTAGGAGATGCCTCGTGCCGTCCATTGATGTCGTCGTAGCCCGTGAGATCCTCGACTCCCGCGGCAACCCCACGGTCGAGGTCGAGGTCGGTCTCGACGACGGCAGCACCGGTCGTGCCGCTGTCCCGTCGGGCGCCTCCACCGGCGCGTTCGAGGCGCTGGAGCTCCGCGACGGCGACAAGAACCGCTACTTCGGCAAGGGCGTCGAGAAGGCCGTCCTCGCCGTGATCGAGCAGATCGGCCCCGAGCTGGTCGGCTACGACGCCACCGAGCAGCGGCTGATCGACCAGGCGATGCTCGACCTGGACGCCACCCCGGACAAGTCCTCGCTCGGCGCCAACGCGATCCTCGGCGTCTCCCTCGCCGTCGCGCACGCCGCCTCCGAGGCCAGCGACCTGCCGCTGTTCCGCTACCTGGGCGGCCCGAACGCCCACGTGCTGCCGGTCCCGATGATGAACATCCTCAACGGCGGCTCGCACGCGGACTCCAACGTCGACATCCAGGAGTTCATGATCGCCCCGATCGGCGCGGAGACCTTCTCCGAGGCCGTCCGCTGGGGCGTCGAGGTCTACCACACCCTCAAGGGCGTGCTGAAGGAGCGCGGGCTCTCCACCGGCCTGGGCGACGAGGGCGGCTTCGCCCCGAACCTGGACTCCAACCGCGAGGCCCTCGACCTCATCACCGAGGCCATCAAGAAGGCCGGCTACACCCCGGGCAAGGACGTCGCGCTCGCCCTGGACGTCGCCGCCTCCGAGTTCTTCAAGGACGGCGCCTACCAGTTCGAGGGCAAGGCGCTCTCCTCGGCCGACCTGATCGCGTACTACGCCGAGCTGGTCGCCGACTACCCGCTGGTCTCCATCGAGGACCCGCTGGACGAGTCGGACTGGGACGGCTGGAAGGCCATCACCGACGCGATCGGCGACAAGGTCCAGCTGGTCGGTGACGACCTGTTCGTCACCAACCCGGAGCGCCTGCGTAAGGGCATCGAGACCGGCACCGCCAACGCGCTGCTGGTGAAGGTCAACCAGATCGGCTCGCTCACCGAGACCCTGGACGCCGTCGAGCTGGCCCAGCGCAACGGCTACCGCTGCATGATGTCGCACCGCTCCGGCGAGACCGAGGACGTCACCATCGCCGACCTCGCCGTCGCCACCAACTGCGGCCAGATCAAGACCGGCGCCCCGGCCCGCTCCGAGCGCGTCGCCAAGTACAACCAGCTGCTGCGCATCGAGGAGATCCTCGACGACGCCGCGGAGTACGCGGGTCGTTCCTCCTTCCCGCGCTTCAAGGGCTGATCCGGCTCCCCGCCGAGCCTGTTGTGACCGGATGCCCCGGCTCCCACCGCGTAGGGTGGGGGCCGGGGCACCGGCATGCGCAGGAGGGGTGAGCAGATGGCCAAGTGGAGGATCCCGGGACTGGCGGCGCGACCGCGCTTCACCAGCCGGGCCACCGTCCTGGTCCTGGTGCTGTGCTCGCTCGTGGCGATACTCGCCTATCCCACCCGGCAGTTCATCGCCCAGCGCGAGGAGATCGCCGCCCAGCGGGCCAAGGCCGAACACGCCCGCCAGCAGGTCGAGGAGCTCCGCCGCGACCGGGCTCGCTGGCAGGACCCCGAGTACGTCAAGGCGCAGGCCCGGGAGCGGCTGCACTACGCGCTGCCCGGCGAGACCCCGTTCGTCTCGGTCGACCCGCAGCCCTCGCCCGGTGCCCGGCCCTCCTCCGCGGACGCCGCGGACACCGCCCGACCGAAGGCGCTGCGGCCCTGGTACTCGGTGTTCTGGGACTCCGTGGACACCGCCGCCGACGCCGCCGCCCCCGCCCCCAAGTCCCCCTGACGAACAGACCCCTGATGAGCAACCAGAACCCTCCCGTCTCCGAGCACGACATCGCCGCGATCGCCGCCCAGCTCGGCCGGGTGCCGCGCGGACTGCGCGCCGTCGCCCACCGCTGCCCCTGCGGCAACCCCGACGTGGTGGAGACCGCCCCCCGGCTGCCCGACGGCACGCCGTTCCCCACGCTCTACTACCTGACCTGCCCCAGGGCCGCCTCGCTGATCGGCACCCTGGAGGCGGACGGCGTGATGAAGGAGCAGACCGCCCGGCTCGCCGAGGACCCGGAGCTCGCCGCCGCCTACCGGCGGGCCCACGAGGACTACATCGCCCGCCGGGACGCCATCGAGGTGCTGGAGGGCTTCCCCAGCGCCGGCGGCATGCCGGACCGGGTGAAGTGCCTGCACGTGCTGGCCGGCCACTCGCTGGCGGCCGGCGAGGGGGTCAACCCGCTCGGCGACGAGGCGCTCGGCCTGCTGGAGGACTGGTGGGCCAAGGGCCCGTGCGTCTCCCCGGCCGAGGTGCAGGCCGCCGGTGAGCGGGTCGCCCGCAACCAGGCCAAGGCCCAGGACCACGAGGCGGTGATCGCCGCCAAGGAGGCGCTGACCGCCGAGCGGGCCGCCCGCAAGGCCGCCGCCGAGGACGCCGCCGACCCCGAGGGAGCTGACGAGTCGTGACCGCCATCCGGGTCGCCGCCATCGACTGCGGCACCAACTCGATCCGCCTGCTGATCGCCGACCTCGACCCGGCCACCGGGGACATCACCGACCTGGACCGGCGGATGCTGATCGTCCGGCTCGGCCAGGGCGTCGACCAGACCGGCCGACTGCACCCCGAGGCGCTGGCCCGGACCTTCGCCGCCTGCCGCGAGTACGCGGAGGTGATCGCCGGGTACGGCGTCGCCCCGGACCGGATCCGGATGGTCGCCACCTCCGCCTCCCGGGACGCCGAGAACGCGGCCGAGTTCACCGCCGGGGTCAAGGAGATCCTCGGCATCACCCCGAGCGTGGTCAGCGGCGACGAGGAGGCCCGGCTCTCCTTCACCGGCGCCACCCGCGAACTGCTCGGCGGCCCGCACCGCCCGCCGTACCTGGTCTTCGACCTCGGCGGCGGCTCCACCGAGTTCGTGCTCGGCGAGCGGGACGTCCGGGCCGGCTACTCCATGGACATCGGCTGCGTGCGGATGACGGAGCGTCACCTCGGCGGCGGGGGACGGCCGTCCGAGGCGCAGATCGCCGCCGCCCGGGCCGACATCCGGGCCGCCCTGGACACCGTGGCCCGGCACGTCCCGCTGGACTCCGGCGCCACCCTGGTCGGCCTGGCCGGCACCGTCACCACGGTCGCCGGGATCGCCCTGGAGCTGCCCGGCTACGACTCCGAGCTGATCCACCACGCGGTGCTCGGCGTGGAGCAGGTCCGGGAGACCGCCGAGTGGCTGCTGCACTCCTCGCACGCCGAGCGCGCCGCGATCCCCGTCATGCACCCCGGCCGGGTCGACGTGATCGCCGCGGGGGCGCTCGTCCTGCTGGAGATCATGGAGCGCACCGGGGCCCCCGAACTGCTCGTCAGCGAGCACGACATCCTCGACGGAATCGCCTGGAGCATCGCCTGACGGGCCCGCCCGGCCCGCCCGGCGGGCCCTCCCGGCGTGTCGGCGAAGAACCTTCGTGAATTTCTTCACATGGGGATCCAGCCTTTCGTCGCACTCCGGTGTCCGGTCCGTCCGATATGTGGGACCGAAGGCTCCGTCGGCGGGTTGCCCGTGGGATCGCAGGTCACCTGACGTTCACGGGGTGGAAATCGAATTCACACCCGGGAACCCGTGCGGTACGGGGATCGTTGCTGCTCAGCGAGGCCCTATCCGCCGGTCCGCTCACCGCGGCGGGCCGGCGGCGGTGAGCGCGCGCCGAGGCCGGGCGGATGTGGGCGCGTAGTGTAGCACCCGGTGTCCAGGACCTTGTGACGGGCCTCACGAATGGTGCGTCAGGTGGGGGTGGATACTTTCGGATATGAGCACCACGGAGCGTCCTCGCATCCTCATTGTCGGCGGTGGTTACGTCGGCCTGTATGCCGCGATGCGCATCCTCAAGAAGATGCGCTACGGCGAAGCGACCGTCACGGTCGTCGACCCGCGGTCGTACATGACGTACCTGCCCTTCCTTCCCGAGGCGGCCGGCGGCAACGTCGCCCCTCGCAACCTCGTCGCCCCGCTGCGCAGCGCCCTCAAGAAGGCGGAGGTGCTCACCGGTCACGTGACCGATGTGGACCACGCCCGCAAGGTCGCCACCATCCAGCCCGCGGCCGGCGACTCCTACGAACTGCCCTTCGAGTACCTGGTCGTGGCGACCGGCTCGGTCTCCCGCACCTTCCCGATCCCGGGTCTGGCGGAGCACGGCATCGGCATGAAGACGGTCGAGGAGGCGATCAGCCTCCGCAACCACGTCATGGCGCAGCTCGACAAGGCCGAGTCCACCGCCGACGAGGACGTCCGCCGCAAGGCGCTGACGTTCGTCGTCATCGGCGGCGGCTTCGCCGGCATCGAGACGATCGCCGAGATCGAGGACATGGCGCGCGACGCCGCCAAGATCTACAAGACCGTCAGCCGTGACGACATGCGTTTCGTCGTGGTCGAGGCCGCCAACCGCATCCTCCCCGAGATGGGCCCGGACCTCGGTCTGTGGACCAAGGGCCGGCTGGAGGAGCGGAACATCGAGGTCTACATCGAGACCTCGATGGACTCCTGCGTCGACCAGCACGTGGTGCTGAAGAACGGCATGGAGTTCGACGCCTCCACCATCGTGTGGACGGCCGGCGTCAAGCCGAACCCGGTGGTCTCGCGCTTCGGCCTCCCGCTGGGCCCGCGCGGCCACGTCGACACCAAGCCGACCCTGCAGGTCCAGGGCTTCGACTACGTGTGGGCGGCCGGCGACAACGCCCAGGTCCCGGACCTGGCCGCCGGTGAGGGCGCCTGGTGCCCGCCGAACGCGCAGCACGCCGTCCGTCAGGCGGCCGTCCTCGGCGACAACGTCGTCGCGGGCATGCGCGGCTTCCCGCAGGCCGAGTACAAGCACAAGAACCTCGGCGCGGTGGCCGGCCTCGGCCTGCACAAGGGCGTGGCCATCCTGTTCGGCAAGGTCAAGCTCAAGGGCCGCCTCGCCTGGTGGTTCCACCGCGCCTACCACGGTGCGATGGTCCCGACCATGAACCGCAAGATCCGGGTCTTCACCGACTGGACCCTGGCGATGTTCCTCAAGCGCGAGACGGTCGGCCTCTCCGAGATGGAGAAGCCCTTCGACGCGTTCCAGGAGGCGGCCGGCCCCGCGCCGAAGCCCGTCGTCGCCCAGGCCGCTCCCGCCAAGGAGCTCGCCGCCAGCAAGTAAGCGACCAGACCCGCCCCACGCGGGTACGAGTCGGAGGCCCTCCGCCCGGCAGCGCAGCCGGACCACGACCTCCGTGGTGCTCAGCCGGTTGCGTCAACCGGGCGGAGTACAACAGCAGTTGACGAAGGCCCCACCGCCCCCGCGGTGGGGCCTTCGGGCGTCCTCAGGCCTCGCCGTCGGCGGCGGTCCGGTCGGTGAGCCGCTCGTGCCGCTGCCGGGCCGCCTGCGGGGTGCCCAGGCCGAGGCCGAACGCGATCTCCTGCCAGGTCATCCCGCGCCCGCGCGCCATCTTCAGCAACCCGGCCTCCAGCTCGTCGAGTTCGGCCCGCACCAGCGGCAGCAGGGTGAGCGCCGCGGTGACGTCCGCCCGGTCGACCTCGGGCTCGCCGTCCTCCGCCAGCGCCGCCCCGCTCAGCAGGAACGCCACCAGCCGCACCGCCTCGTGCGGCCCCACCATGGCCTGGTTCACCTGGCGCCGCCGCTGCTGCTCGGTCGCACCGTGCCGCCCGGCGATCCGGAACAGCGAGGCGTACACCCGCTGGGCCCGGGCCTCCTCGGCCTGCGGGGGAGCGAACGGGTCGGTGGCCGGTTCGGGGTTCTCGGTCATGCCGTCCAGCATGCGCAGCAAACGGACCGACGTCAACGAATTCTTGTGAACACTTCGTTCAACACTCGCGCATCCGAGCGGTCACAGCAGGTCACTACGAGTGCACATGGGAGTGCCCAGAGCCGGACTCGAACCGGCACGGCCTCTCGGCCAAGCAGTTTTAAGCTGCCCGTGTCTGCGTTCCACCATCTGGGCCTGGGGCACGGCGAACTTGAGGCTGAGCCTAGTCGGCCGGTCGGGGGTTTCGCATATTTCCCGGGCCGGAAGTTGTCATGCTTCCATGCCATCTGACGAAGCGTCCGCACTTTCGGCCACGGCTCGACGGTTCTCGGCCACTCGCCGCTCTCAGGGCCCGGGTCATACCGCAGGAGGAGACGTCCGCGGTGCTCGTACGCCTGGCGGGGGTGGGCCAACCGTTCGGCGGAGCGACGAGGAACCATGATCGTCGAGGCGAGGATGGGATAGCGGTCGGGAACTCCTCCCGACCGCCCACCACACCCCGCCCACCCTCTCCGGACAGGAGTCCCCACCGTGAGCACCTCGACCGCGTACGCAGCCCACACCGGTCTGGCAGCGGCCCGCGCCACCGGTCTGAACAAGGTCTACGGCGAGGGCGAGACCCGCGTCGTCGCGCTCGACGACGTCTCGGTGGCGTTCGGGCAGGGCGAGTTCACCGCCATCATGGGGCCCTCCGGCTCCGGCAAGTCCACCCTGATGCACTGCATGGCCGGCCTGGACACCGTCTCCTCCGGCTCCGCCACCATCGGCGACACCGAACTGGTCGGGCTGCGCGACAAGCAGCTCACCCGGCTGCGCCGGGACAAGATCGGCTTCGTCTTCCAGGCCTTCAACCTGCTGCCCACGCTGACCGCGCTGGAGAACATCACCCTCCCGATGGACATCGCCGGGCGCAAGGTCGACCAGGCGTGGCTCGACCGGGTGGTGGAGACGGTCGGCCTGTCGGGCCGGCTCTCGCACCGCCCCTCGCAGCTCTCCGGCGGCCAGCAGCAGCGCGTCGCCTGCGCCCGGGCGCTGGCCTCCAAGCCGGAGATCGTCTTCGCCGACGAGCCCACCGGAAACCTGGACTCCCGCTCCGGCGCGGAGATCCTCTCCTTCCTGCGCAACTCGGTCCGCGAGCTCGGCCAGACCGTGGTGATGGTCACCCACGACCCGGTCGCCGCCTCCTACGCGGACCGGGTGGTCTTCCTCGCCGACGGCCGGATCGTCGACGAGCTGGTCGCGCCGACCGCCGACACCGTCCTCGACCGGATGCGTCGCTTCGACGCCAAGGGCCGCACCAGCTGACGCCGGCAGCTGACGCCCGCCGCGCCGGACCGACCCGACCACCCCAGGACTGACCCCATGTATCGCACCGCACTGCGCAACGTGCTCGCCCACAAGGGCCGACTGCTGATGACGGCACTGGCCGTCATGCTCGGCACCGCCTTCGTCGCCGGCACCCTGGTGTTCTCGGACACCGTGGGCCAGGCCATGCGCAACAGCTACTCCAAGAGCTTCAGCGACGTCTCCGTGCAGGTCGCCGACCACAACGCGGACGGCGACCGGCCCGCCAAGGACCCGGGCGACAAGGCCGCCAACACGCTCACCGACGCCACCGTCAAGCAGCTCGCCGCGCTGCCCGGCACCGCGCACGCCCGCGGCGTGGTCTCCGGCTTCACCGGCATCGCCGACAAGAAGGGCAACCTGCTCGGCGAGGCGTGGAACTCACGCGGCGTCAACTTCGCCCCCGACGCGAGCGGCCAGGACTCCCGCTACCCGATGGCCGAGGGCCGCGGCCCGCGCGCCGCCGGCGAGATCGCCATCGACGCGCAGGCCGCCGAGAAGGCCGGCTACAAGGTCGGCGACACCGTCCGGATCGCCGGCAACGGCGCCGCCGTCAACACCACCCTGACCGGCGTCTTCACCACCGACGACCCCGAGGTCAGCTCCGGCGGCACCCTGGTCCTGATGGACACCGCCACCGCCCAGCAGCGGCTGCTCACCCCCGGCCAGTACAGCGCGATCGTGCTGACCGCCAAGCCGGGCACCACCGAGACCCAGCTGCTCGACCAGGCCAGGAGCAAGGTGGCGGAGACCAGGCAGGTCGCGCTGCAGACCGGCCAGGAGCTCAAGGACGAGCAGACCGCGATGGTCGCCAGCTCGGTCAGCGGGATGAAGACCATGCTGCTGGTGTTCGCCGGCATCTCGCTCTTCGTCGGCATCTTCATCATCGTCAACACCTTCACCATGCTGATCGCCCAGCGCATCAAGGAGTTGGCGCTGCTGCGGGCGGTCGGCGCCAGCCGCGGCCAGGTCACCAAGTCGGTACTGGTCGAGGCGCTGGCCATCGGCGTGATCGCCTCCGTCACCGGCCTGCTGGCCGGCATCGGGATCGGCGCGGGCATGCAGGCGGCCCTGCACGCCGTCAACTCCGGCCTGCCGACCGGTTCGCTGGTGATCGCCCCGGTCACCGTCATCGGCACCCTGGTGGTCGGCGTCGTGGTCACCGTGCTCTCCGCGCTGCTGCCCGCGATCCGCGCCTCCCGGATCCCCCCGGTCGCCGCGATGAGCAGCGGCGAGCAGCCCACCTCCCAGCGCAGCCTGGTGATCCGCAACGCGATCGGCGGCGTGATCGCCGGCGGCGGCCTCGGCCTGATCCTGGCCGGCGCCTTCCAGAAGGGCAGCAACGCCCAGCACATGCTGGAGTTCGGCGCCCCGCTCGCGCTGATCGGCATCTTCATCCTGCTGCCGCTGCTGTCCCGTCCGGTGATCGCCCTGGTCGGCCCGCTGCTGGCCCGGCTGTTCGGGATGCCCGGCAAGCTGGCCCGGCTGAACGCGGTGCGCAACCCGCGCCGCACCGCCACCACCGCCGCCGCGCTGACCATCGGCCTGACCCTGGTCACCGCGCTCACCGTGATCGGCACCTCGGTCAACTCGGCCGTCGCCAAGGCGGTCTCCGGCTCCATGAAGGCCGACTACTCGGTCAGCATGGCCAACGGCCACCCGGTCTCCACCGACCTGGTCCCGCTGGTGGCCAAGGCCTCCGGGGTCACCGCGGCCAGCGCCGTCACCGACGTCTACTGGGACATCGAGGGCAAGAGCCGCGCCGTGCAGGGCTTCGACGCCGCCGCCTTCGATCAGGTGGTCTCGCTCGACCTGCGCACCGGCACCACCGACGCCCTGAAGCAGGGTCAGATCCTGGTCAACGACGAGGTCGCCAAGAACCTGAACCTCGCCGTCGGCTCCACCGTCAAGGTGAACTACGACGACCGGAGCACCGGCAGCCTCACCGTCGGCGGCGTCTTCGAGCGCAACGACAACCTCTCGCCGATCGTCGCGCCCAACTCCGTGATCTCCCAGCACGAACCGGACCCGTACGTGGAGCGGATCCTGGTGAAGTCCGGCGACGGTGCGAGCGCCGCCGTCAAGCAGTCGATCAAGGACGCCACCGGCAGCAACCCGGTGATCAAGGTCGACACCAAGCAGGACATGGCCGACGACTTCAGCCGGATCATCTCCACGATGCTCAACATCATGTACGGCCTGCTCGGCATGGCGGTGATCATCGCGATCCTCGGCGTGGTCAACACGCTGGCGATGTCGGTGTTCGAGCGCAAGCGCGAGATCGGCATGCTGCGGGCGATCGGCCTGGAGCGGCGCGGCATCAAGCGGATGGTCCGCCTGGAGTCCGTGGTGATCTCGGTCTTCGGCGCCTTCATCGGCATCCTGCTCGGCTGCTTCCTGGCCTGGGCCTCGACCCGGATCCTGGCCTCCGACCTGAAGGGACTGACCACCGTGATCCCCTACGGCAGCGTGCTGCTCTTCCTCGCCCTGGCCGCCCTGGTGGGCGTGGTCGCCGCCCTGTGGCCGGCCCGCCGGGCGTCCCGGATGGACATCCTCGCCAGCATCAAGACCGACTGATCCACCGTCGGCACACGCGAGCCGCCCGCCCCGGAGCACTCCGGGACGGGCGGCTCGCGCGCATCGGGCTCAGCGGGTCTCGACGACCACCTTCTCGATCACCACGTCCTGGACCGGGCGGTCGTTGCGCGGGTTGGTCTCGGCGGTGGCGATCGCGTCCACGACCTTCTGGCTGGCCTCGTCGACCACCTCGCCGAAGATGGTGTGCTTGCCGGTCAGCCAGGTGGTCGCGCCGACCGTGACGAAGAACTGCGAGCCGTTGGTGCCCGGGCCGGCGTTGGCCATCGCCAGCAGGTAGGGCTTGGTGAAGGCGAGGTCGGGGTGGAACTCGTCGGCGAACTTGTAGCCCGGGCCGCCGGTGCCGTTCCCGAGCGGGTCGCCGCCCTGGATCATGAAGCCCTCGATCACCCGGTGGAAGACCGTCCCGTCGTACAGCGGCGCGTTGCTCGGCTGCCCGGTGTTCGGGTCGGTCCACTGCCGCTCGCCGGTGGCCAGCTCGACGAAGTTCTTCACCGTCTTGGGGGCGTGGTTCGGCAGCAACCGCACCACGATGTCGCCCTTGTTGGTCTTCAGCGTGGCGTACAGTTCCTCGGCCATCCGTGCGCACCTTCCTGAGAGTCAGTCAGTTCCGGGCCCACCCTGCCCGGTCGCGAGGTGTTCAGGTAATCCTCCTCGCGGCGTACGCGGAATACTTTGCCAAGACATTACCCTTGTGGTCTGTGTGGGTGGTTCCGTGCCGCCCCGGAGGGAATTTGAGATGAGAAGCAGCAACCCGGTCTTCTCGCGGGAGGGGTCCTTCACCCGCGACAACCAGTACGCGGGATTCGGCACGCAGGCGGCGCCGCCCCGCGCGGGCGACCCGTACGCCAACAACCCGTACGGCAACAACCCCTACGGCGGCCAGCGGGCCGCCACCGAGCCGCTGACCGACCAGCAGCTCGCCGAGATGTACGGCGCCCCGTCCGCCGGCCCGGCGCAGACCGGCCGGATGACCATGGACGACGTGGTCGCCCGGACGGCGATGACGTTGCTGACGCTGGTCGCGGCCGGCGCCGTGGCCTGGTTCACGATGCCCGCCGAGAACTTCGCGGCGGCCGGGATCGCGGCCTTCGCCGCGTTCGTGGTCGGCATGGTGGTCAGCTTCAAGCGCAGCGTGAACCCGGCGCTGATCCTCACCTACGCCGCCCTGGAGGGCTTCTTCCTGGGCGCGATCAGCAAGGCGTTCAACACCGTCTGGCCGGGCATCGCGATCCAGGCGGTGCTGGGCACCACGGCCGTCTTCGCGGCCACCCTGATCGCCTACAAGAGCGGCCGCATCCGGGTCACCCCGCGGTACGCCCGGATCGGCATCACCATCGCGATCGGGTTCCTGGTGCTGATGGTGGTCAACTCGGTGGCGCTGCTGTTCGGCGCGGACATGGGCCTGCGCTCCGGCCCGCTGGGCATCGTGGTCGGCCTGATCGCGATCGCGCTCGGCGCGTTCTTCCTGACCCTGGACTTCGCCTCGATCGAGGAGGGCATCCGCGGCGGCGCCCCCGAGCGGGAGTCCTGGCGGGCGGCCTTCGGGCTGACCGTCTCGCTGGTCTGGATCTACCTGGAGATGCTGCGCCTGATCGCCATCCTGCGCGGCGACGACTGATCCGCGCGGTGACGCGGCGGCGGGCCCCCGGGGAAACGGTTCCCCGGGGGCCCGCCGCGGGTCGGGATACCCTCGGCTCCATGTCCGAGCACCCGCCCGCCCAGCCCTCCACCGCGCAGCCGACCCCGGCGCAGCTGACCGCCGCCGTGGACCGGCTCGCCGACCGCTTCCGGGCGATGCCGCAGAGCCGGCTGCTGGGCGCGGTGCCGGGCCACCGCTCGCGCGCCGCCGCGGCGTTGGCGCTGGCCCGCCGGTTCGCGGAGGTCGGCCGGGCACTGGAGGGGCTGGCGCCGCTGGACGTCCCGGACGCCGGGGCGTTCGCGGTCGGCGACCAGATCGCCGTCACCGGCCACGACCTGGCCGCCGCCGCGGCAGGCCACCCGGAGCAGCTGGCCGCCGCGCTCGCGGACCTGGAGCGGACCGAGACGGCCGTCGCCTGACCGGCGCCTGACGGATCGTCGGGAACGCCGAACGGGGCGCCGACCGCGCGGGCAACCCCTTGCCGCGCGGTCGGCGCCCCGTTCGGTGGGACGGCGACGGGTCAGATGGAGGCGACCACCCGGTCGGCCAGCACGTAGACGGTCTCGTCGTCGGTGGAGAAGGTCAGCGAGTAGGAGCCCGAGAACCGGGAGCCGCCGAGCAGCCGGACGTCCTCGCCGGCCCGGACCGCGTCGATCAGCCGGTAGGCGGCCTCGCGGTCGCCGGGGGCGACGCACAGCGTGGTGCCGTCGGCGAAGGCGTACACGTCGAGGGTGCCCAGCGGGCCGGGGCGGACGTCGGTGAGCGCGATCTTCTCGTCGGCGAGCGCGGTCAGCCGGTCGTCGGTCCACTCGCGGGACGGGGTCGGGCTGGGCACGAAGTCCGGGTGCGAGGGGTGGCGGCGCGGGTCCGGGGCGGTGGCCGGCTCGGGCTCGGTGTCCAGCAGCCCGGCCTCCAGGCCGGTGGCCAGCAGGTCGGCCTCGCGGCGCGCCTTCACGTCGCCGGAGTCGACCGGGACGGGGGCGCCGCCGCCCTGGGACGGGTGCCGCAGGCCGCCCTCGGCCGAAGTCGGCGCGATCGGGCCGTCCTTGATGAGGTCCTCCAGCGCGTTGCGCAGCGCCTCGCCGAACTCGGGGTCCATCACACCGCCGTTGTCGGCCGCCTCCTGCGGGCCGGTGGGGCGGGGGAAGAAGATCGGCCACTCCTCGCCGATGGTGGTCAACGGGCTGTCGAACAACGGGGAGTCCTCGGCGGCGCGCGCCTCCTGCTCGGCCCAGAACGCCCGGGCCTCGGTGATCTCCCGCTCCCGGTCGACGGCCAGCGCCTCCGCGACGGCGCGGCGTATCAGCGCTTCGTCGAGCTGCGGGGCGGGCCGGGGTGCGTCCAACTTCCGCGCCAGGGTGCGCAGGTGGAGCAGGACGCCGGCGGTCAGGGCGATCAGGACGATCAGCAGGGAGAGGTAGACGACGCTCACGGAACGTACTCCCAACGAGGAGCGGAACGGGGTTACGTCTCCACACTGCCGTATCGACGGCCGTTACTGCAGTGGCTGATGTCGGATTTGTCGGTGACTTTCCTACTTGTCCTCAAATTGTTAGGTAATACCGTTCTACGCTGCGGAGTTGATCCAATCCGGTGCGTCGACAAAACGGTCCGCGGAGGCGAAAAAACGGGCCGGATCGCACCCGCGGTGTGATCCGGCCCTCAATTACGGAGCGTGACTCCAGACGGGTGAGACGCCCGTCACGTTGCCCGTCCGCGCCCCGTCGGGGTCAGCTCAGGCGCTCGATGACCATCGCCATGCCCTGGCCGCCGCCGACGCACATGGTCTCCAGACCGAACTGCTTGTCGTGCCACTGCAGGGAGTTGATCAGGGTGGTGGTGATCCGGGCGCCGGTCATGCCGAACGGGTGGCCGACCGCGATCGCGCCGCCGTTGACGTTCAGTCGGTCCAGGTCGATGCCGAGGTCCCGGTAGGAGGGGATGACCTGAGCCGCGAACGCCTCGTTGATCTCCACCAGGTCGATGTCGGAGATGGACAGGCCGGCCCGCCGCAGGGCCTGCTTGGAGGCCTCGACCGGGCCGTAGCCCATGATCTCGGGGGAGAGGCCGGAGACGCCGGTGGAGACCACCCGGGCCAGCGGGGTGATGCCCAGCTCGCGGGCCTTGGTGTCCGACATGATCACCAGCGCGGCCGCGCCGTCGTTCAGCGGGCAGCAGTTACCGGCGGTCACCGTGCCGTCCGGGCGGAACACCGGCTTCAGACCGGAGACGCCCTCCACCGTCACGCCCGCGCGCGGGCCGTCGTCCGCGCTGACCACGGTGCCGTCCGGCAGCGTCACCGGGGTGATCTCGCGCTGCCAGAAGCCGGCCTTGATCGCCGCCTCCGCCAGGTTCTGCGAGCGCACGCCGAACTCGTCCTGCTCGGCCCGGGTGATCCCCTTCAGCGCGGCCAGGTTCTCCGCGGTCTGGCCCATCGCGATGTACGCGTCCGGCAGCAGCCCGTCCTCGCGCGGGTCGTGCCACTCGCCGCCGCCGTTCTCCGCGCGGGACTTCGTGCGCGCCTGCGCCTCGTCGAAGAGCGGGTTCATGGTGCCCGGCATGCCGTCCGAGGTGCCGTTGATCGAACGCGAGACGGTCTCCACACCGGCCGACAGGAAGACGTCGCCCTCGCCCGCCTTGATCGCGTGCAGCGCCATCCGCGTGGTCTGCAGCGAGGACGAGCAGTACCGGGTGATGGTGGCGCCCGGCAGGTAGTCCATCCCCATCTGCACCGCGATGATCCGGGCCAGGTTGTGGCCCTGCTCGCCGCCGGGCAGGCCGCAGCCGAGCATCAGGTCGTCGATCTCCCGCGGGTCCAACTGCGGGACGTTCGCCAGCGCGGCGGAGATGATCTGCGCGGTCAGGTCGTCCGGGCGGATGTCCTTCAGCGAGCCCTTGAAGGCCCGGCCGATCGGCGAACGGGCGGCGCTGACGATGACGGCTTCGGGCATGACGGGCTCCTCGCTGAGTGACCTCGGGACACGATCCGGCCGGATCACCCCGAAAGTTACCGCTTGGTAGCCCCGGCGTCATCCGCCTCCGGATGTGAATTGGCTGACGCGAGGGGCCCCTGGCCGGCGTCCTCCGCCGGCAGCTGCGCGGCGGGCAGCGCCAGCCGGAACCGGTGCTTGAGCGTCGCCCACCGCCAGGTCCCGTTGGCCGGCCCGGCCGCCGTCACCTCGGTGCCCGAGCGCCCGGCCGCCGCGGCCGCGGCCACCGCCACCGGCAGCACCGCCTGCGGCTCCACCGCCGCGTTCGGGTCGTCCTGCGGCCACAGCTCCAGCGCCGCGCAGACCGAGGGCAGCAGCGCCATCGACGCCGTCGCGTAGCCCTGCGCCGACGGGTGGTAGCGGTCCGCCGCGAACATCTCCGGCCGGGCCGCGAACTCCGGGCCCAGCAGCGACCCCAGCGACACCGTCCGCCCGCCCGCCTCGACCACCGCGATGGTCTGCGCCGCCGCCAGCTGCCGGCTGAGCCGCCGCGCCACCCAGCGCAGCGGCGGCCGCACCGGCTTGATCGTCCCCAGGTCCGGGCAGGTGCCCACCACCACCCGGCAGCCCGCCGTGGTCAGCCGCCCCACCGCCTCGCCCAGCTCCCGCACGCTGCGCGCGGCCGGCGCGTGCCGGGTCACGTCGTTCGCGCCCACCATCAGCACCGCCACGTCCGGCCGGTGCGGCAGCGCCGCCTCCACCTGCGCGGCCAGGTCCGCGGAGCGCGCGCCCGACCTCGCCACGTTCACCATCCGCACCCGGCGCTCGGCGACCGACGCCAGCCCCGACGCGAGCAGCGCGCCCGGCGTCTCCTGCGCCCGCTGCACCCCCAGACCCGCCGCCGTGGAATCGCCCAGGAACGCCAGCACCAGCGGGGCCCGGCGGTCGGAGGGCTCCGCGAACGCCTCCCCGTACAGCCCGTCGGCCCGCGGCGGATCCCCCTCCAGCACTCCGATCGCCCGGATCGCCATCCGGCTCTCGGTCAGCAGCACCCCCGCCAGGCCGACCCCCAGCAGCCCCAGCCCGCCGCCGCCGTACGCCGCCGCCGTGGCGATCCGCCGCGCCACCCGGGCCCTGGACGCCTGCGATCCGGTCATCACGCGACCCCCTCTCTGCACCGCACACCGCTACCCCCGTGGTACCCGCTTCCCCGTACCCCGTACCGGCGCCCGCCGCCGAACCACTCACCCGGCTGCGCCGTCGCCCGCGGGAACGGCCCTAGGCTGGGGGCATCCAGGAAAAATGCACAGTGATGCCACGGACCGGGAGGACCCCCGTGCGGTACCACAATTCGATCATCGAGCTGGTCGGCAACACCCCCTTGGTGAAGCTCAACAAGGTCACCGACGGCATCAGCGCCACCGTGCTGGCCAAGGTGGAGTACTTCAACCCGGGCGGTTCGGTGAAGGACCGGATCGCGATGCGGATGATCGAGGCGGCGGAGGCCTCCGGCGCGCTGAAGCCGGGCGGCACCATCGTGGAGCCCACCAGTGGCAACACCGGCGTGGGACTGGCCATCGTGGCCCAGCAGAAGGGCTACAAGTGCATCTTCGTCTGCCCTGACAAGGTCTCCACGGACAAGATCAACACCCTCCGGGCGTACGGCGCCGAGGTGGTGGTCTGCCCGACCGCCGTCGCGCCCGAGCACCCGGACTCGTACTACAACGTCTCCGACCGCCTGGTCCGGGAGACCCCGAACGCCTGGAAGCCGGACCAGTACTCCAACCCGGACAACCCGGCCTCGCACTACCACTCCACCGGCCCGGAGCTGTGGGAGCAGACCGACGGGAAGATCACCCACTTCGTGGCGGGCGTCGGCACCGGCGGCACCATCTCCGGCACCGGCAAGTACCTGAAGGAGGCGTCCGGCGGCACGGTCCAGGTGATCGGCGCCGACCCTGAGGGCTCGGTCTACTCCGGCGGCACCGGCCGCCCGTACCTGGTCGAGGGTGTCGGCGAGGACTTCTGGCCCACCGCCTACGACCGCGAGGTCGCGGACCGGATCGTCGCGGTCTCCGACAAGGACTCGTTCCAGATGACCCGCCGCCTGGCCAAGGAGGAGGGCCTGCTGGTCGGCGGTTCCTGCGGGATGGCCGTGGTGGCGGCGCTGGAGGTGGCCCGCGAGCTCGGGCCGGACGACGTCGTCGTGGTGCTGCTGCCGGACGGCGGCCGCGGCTACCTGTCGAAGATCTTCAACGACGACTGGATGGCCGACTACGGCTTCCTGCCGACCGCCACCGACGAGGCGCACATCGGCGAGGTGCTGGCCCGCAAGGACGCCATCGAGCACGAGGGCATCCCGCAGTTCGTGCACATGCACCCGGGTGAGACCGTCGCGGAGGCGGTCCGGGTGCTGCGCGACTTCGGCGTCTCGCAGATGCCGGTGGTCTCCCCGGGTGCCGGGCACCCCGACATCATGGCCGGCGAGGTGGTCGGCTCGATCGTCGAGCGCGAGCTGCTGGAGGGCCTGTTCGCGCAGCGCATCCAGCTCACCGACAGCCTGGACAAGGTGATGTCCAAGCCGCTGCCGGTGGTCGGCTCCGGCGAGTCGGTGACCAACCTGATGGCCGTGCTGGAGAAGGCGGACGCGGTGGTGGTGCTGGTCGAGGGCAAGCCGCAGGGCATCGTGACCCGGCAGGACCTGCTGGCCTTCCTGACCGCCCGGGCCGGCCACTGACCCGCCGTCGGCCCCTGACGTGAGGTCAGGGGCCGTTGCCCGCCGCCCGGGTGAAACGCCCGATCCCGGTCGGTTGGTACCCGGACGTCACAACTGCGCATCACCGGGTTAACACGGCTCGTGCATCGTTGAGTCATCGGCAAGACGCCGGACTCGGTGACAGGCGGTGGGCGGGAGCGGCTCCCCGACCTCGCAGGTCACCGCGGACGCGACGGGCCGGCCCTGACCCGGCCGACGCGTCCGTCGGACCGTGGGACCGCCGTCGTCCCGCCCCTGCTCCGTGCAGGGTGCGGCGGCTCCCGCGGCACCATCGCGCCGCAAGGCGCGGCTCCGTGAGCTCCCGGGTGGGGGAGTCCGCACGGAGGTAACGACGGCCGGTCCCGGGTTTCCCGGGGCCGGCCGTCGCCGTGTTCCGGGGCCCGGGACCGGCCGCCGTTTCCCGATGGCCGCCGCACCCCCTACGCTCGCTGGCATGACCAGCACTGACCTGCCCGAGCAGGACGCACCGCGCTACGTACGCCTCACCATCGAGCTGATCGCCGAGATCACCGACGAGCACGCGCTGAAGACCGCCGCCCTGGCGCAGGTGGCCGACGACGAGTACCTGGACGACGAGGAGCGCGCCCAGGCCGTCGAGGCGATCGACGTGGACCCGACGGGTTCGCTCGCCCACTTCGTCGACCCGGTGGCGCTGCTCGGCGACGTTCCGGGCGTGGAGCTCGCCGCCGCCACCTGGGAGTCCGCCACCACCGACTACGACCCGGACGACGAGGGCTGGGACGAGTACGAGGTGCAGTGACGATTCTGCGCTGAACGCGAGGCCCGGTCCGGATCCGTCCGGACCGGGCCTTTTGTCCGTTCTGGCGCACCCTTGGGTACTCTCGTACGATCTGAACACATTTCGACGTGATCACCTTTGAGCCCAGGGAGCGTGGACGTGACCGCACCGGAGAAGCAGGAACGGCCGCGCGGCGGCCACTGGACCCGACGCGGTGTGCTCTCCGGGCTGCTCGGCGCCCCCGTGCTGCTGCTGGCCGCCTGCCAGAGCGACGGCAAGAAGTCCGCCCCGGCGAGCGCCTCGGGATCCCCCGGCGTCGCGGGGACCGGCTCGACCAGCCCCAAGGCCTCGGTCGCGCAGATCACCATCACCCCCGCCGACGGCACCACCGCCGCGCCGTTCACCGACCCGGTCACGGTCACCGTCTCCGGCGGCACGCTCACCTCGGTCGGCGTCACCGACGACAAGGGCAAGGCGATAGCCGGCCAGCTGGCCGCCGACGGCGCCAGCTGGACCTCCACCACCAAGCTCAGCAGCGGCACCAAGTACGCGGTGACCGCCGAGGCGGTCGACCCGGACCAGCACCCGGCCGACGCCAACGCCAGCTTCTCCACCGCCTCCCCCGCCGACACCTTCGTCGGGTACTTCACCCCCGAGGACGGCTCCACGGTCGGCGTCGGGATGCCGGTGTCGATCAACTTCAACAAGGCGATCACCAACCGCAAGGCCGTCCAGCAGGGGATCACCGTGGTCGCCGACCCGCCGGTGCAGATAGTCGGCCACTGGTTCGACGCCACCCGGCTCGACTTCCGCCCGGAGACCTACTGGGCGAAGGGCACCAAGGTCACCCTCAAGCTCCGGCTGCGGGACGTGGCCGGTGCCAAGGGCGTGTACGGCACCCAGTCCAAGGACGTCACGTTCACCGTCGGCCGCAGCCAGGTCTCGGTCGCCGACCTGAAGGCCGACACCCTCACCGTCACCACCGACGGCCAGGTCACCGCCACCTACCCGGTGATCGGCGGCGCGCCCGACCACACCACCTGGGCCGGGAAGATGGTGATCTCCGAGCAGTTCACCGAGACCCGGATGAACTCCAGCACGGTCGGCCTGGGCAGCGAGTACGACATCCCCGACGTCCCGCACGCGCAGCGGCTGACCACCTCCGGGACGTTCATCCACGGCAACTACTGGGCGCCCGCCTCGCAGTTCGGCCACGACAACACCAGCCACGGCTGCATAGCCCTGCAGGACGTCCAGGGCGGGAACGACCCGAGTACCAACGGCGCCAAGTTCTATGCCAGCTCGATCATCGGCGACGTGGTCGAGGTGATCAACTCCGGTGACCGCACGGTCAGTCCGTCGAACGGCCTGAACGGCTGGAACATGAGCTGGGCGGACTGGAAGGCCGGCAGCGCCCTCTGAGCGAGCGCCCTCCGACCCGCCCGCCGGACCGGGCAGCGCCAGGTCCGAAACCCGCCGGACCGGCGGCCCGCGGCGGCGCAGGCTTCAGCCATGACCACCGTGACCGAGACCAGCCGGACCGTCCGAGCGATCCCCGCCGAGGTCCTCGCCGAACTGCGCCGCCGCGACGACTCCGGGCGCACCCCCGACCCCGCCGCCACCCGGGACGGCGGCGAGCCGCTGCGCTGCTGCCTCACCCGGGCCAGGCCCGGCGAGCGGATCGTCCTGCTCTCCTACGCCCCGCTGCGGCGCTGGGCCGCGGAGACCGGCTGCGACCCCGGCGCGTACGAGGAGACCGGGCCGGTCTTCGGGCACGCCGAGCCGTGCCCGGGGCCGGAAACCCCGGGTGGCTGGCCGGCCGGCTTCCACGGCGGGCAGCGGGTGCTGCGGGCGTACTCCGGGGCTGGCCGGATCCTTCGCGGGGTGCTCGGCGAGCCCGCGGAACTGCCGCGGCTGGCAGGCGAGTTGCTGGCCGACCCGGAGGTCGCGGTGGTGCACGTGCGAGCCGTGGAGTTCGGCTGCTTCATGCACGAGGTGCGCCGGGCCGGCTGACGGTCACCCGGCGGGCTTGGCGTAGTCCACGAAGCCCTGCCAGTCGATCACCACGCACGGCACGTCGCCGAGCACCCAGGCGTCGTGCCCGGGCGGGCAGATCATCAGGTCGCCGGCGCCGAACTCCTCGGCCTGGCCGTCGTCCATCTCGATCCGCATCCGACCGGAGAGCACGTAACCGACGTGCGAGGCCTGGCAGCTCGCCGTGCCCGCGATCGGCCCCACGTGCTTGGACCACTGCCAGCCCGGTTCGAAGACCGCGCGGCCCACGCCGCCGGCCGCCACGTTGACCAGTGCCAGCTGGCCCTTCCCGTCCTGGAACGGGCGGACCTCCTCCGGCTCGTCCAGACTCATCCGCACCAACCCGGCCATCTCGCCGTCACCTCCGACTCGGGTGAACCCGCGCCCGACCGCCCGGAGGGCGCCGGGGCGCGGCTGACCCTTCCATCGTCGGCAGCCCGCCGGGCCACCGCGACGCGAGGCGGTCACCTCGCGGCGGGCGCGCGGCCCGCCGCGGGGTGATGGTGCGTCAGGAGGCGGCGGCGGCGAGCCGGCCGGCCTCGGCCAGCAGGGTGCGCAGCGGGGCGGTGTCCGGGGTGGCCGCGGTGGCGGCGTCCAGCGCGGCGGGCAGCCGCTCGCCGGTGTCACCGGGCAGGACCAGGGCGGCCGGGCGGCTCCAGGACAGCTCCCAGTGGGCCAGCCGCTGCGAGGTGAGGGCGAGCACGGTGAGCGACTCCAGCGCGCGGCGCACGGCGGCGCGGCGCAGGTCCAGGGCGGCCTGGCCGGTGGCGGTGGCGGCCTCCGCGCTCTTCGGCAGGCGCTCGGCGAGCTCGCCGCCGCGGCCGGCGTCCAGCGCGTCCAGCATCGCCTCGACGGTGCCGTGCAGGCCGCTCTCGGTGAGGGCGCGCAGCACCGGCTGGGCGCCCTCACGGGCGTCGGCCAGCAGGGTCTCGTGCACCAGCTCGGGCCACTCCACCCGGCGCTTGGTGGCGGCCTCCGGGACCAGCGAGACGGCCTCCAGCTCGGCGAGCAGGCGCTCCGCGTCGCGCAGCAGGCCGAGCGCGGGACGGTCGGCGCCGAGGCCCGGCAGGCCCGGGGAGTCCGGCAGCGCCTCGACGGCGGCGACCCGCTGACGGATCGGCGGGTGCGAGTCGTACGGGTCGGCCTGCTCCTCGGGGAGGTCCAGGCCCAGCGCGGCGAGCTCCTCGCGGCGCTTCGGGTCGGCCAGCAGGTGGGCGAGGCCGCCGTAGACCTGGCCGGGCGGGGGCAGCAGGCCGGCCTTCCAGCCCATGGTGGCGTAGCGGTCGAGGTAGAAGCTCTGCGCGGCGTCCAGCGCGGGCAGGCGGCGCAGGGCGGCGGCGGTGGCGTCGCGGCCGGCCACGGTGGCGGCGAGCCGGTCGGCGGCCAGCTCCTGGCGACGGCTGATCGACTCGGAGACCCGGAAGTACAGCTTGGCGTACTGGGTGAACAGCATGGCGAGGACCCGCTCGACGCCGCCGTCGCCCGGGTCCTCGGCCTTGGCCTTGCGGCCCTTGGCGAGGCGGTAGGCGTTGTCGTCGGCGATCTCGGCCTCCCGGCCGGCCCGGTGCAGGTCGGCGCGGTGGTGCAGGGTCGCGATGGTGTGGCCGATCGCGGTGCGGCCGGCCACGGTGACGCCGGCCAGCCGGACGTCGTTGTTGGCGTAGTGGCCGAACTCGTGGGCGAGCACCGAGTCCAGCTCGGCCTCGGTCAGGCCGAGCAGCAGCGGGGCGCCGAGCACCAGGTGGCGCGGGCCGGGGACCAGGCCGAGCAGCCGGGTCTCCTCGTACACGCCGGCGTTGACCGCCGGCACCAGGCGGATCCCGGCGGGGCCGCGGACGCCGGTGGCCTCGGCGATCCGGTCCACCCGGGCCCACAGCTCCGGCTGGTCCGCGCGGGTCAGCGGCAGGCCGCCGCCGTGGTCGCCGCGCGGACGGCGGGTCAGGAAGACCACCCGCAGCACCGGGTAGGCGATGGCGGCGGAGAGCAGCCACAGCTTGACCATCCCGCCGTGCAGGCGGTCGGACTCGACCACCAGCTCGACGTTCGCCCAGACCAGCCCGACGACGATGGCCGCCGCGAGCAGGTAGAAGCCGGCCAGCAGCGAGACCGCGAGCAGCGCCCGCGTGGACGTCCGCATGCCGGTGCGCCCGGTGGTCATTGTGCGCCCCCGAATGGGTGTCGATCATGTGTGCGGGGGCAGATGGTACCGGTACGGACACAGATTTTGCGAGGCCTTTGGGATCCGCTCCGGCCTGCGGTGACGCGGTCCGACGGCACGTCACGTCGCACCGCCCGTACGGCCGTACCGCACTAGGCTCGGGAGTATGACCGAGCACCAGCTTTCCCAGGGCTTCGAGACCCTTGCCATCCACGCGGGTCAGGAAGCGGACCCCCAGACCGGGGCCGTCGTCACGCCGATCTACCAGGTGTCCACCTACAAGCAGGACGGGGTGGGCGGGCTGCGGGGCGGCTACGAGTACAGCCGCTCCGCCAACCCGACCCGCACCGCGCTGGAGGAGTGCCTGGCGGCGATCGAGGGCGGCGCCCGCGGCCTGGCGTTCGCCTCCGGCCTGGCCGCCGAGGACACCCTGCTGCGCACCATCCTCAAGCCGGGCGACCACATCGTGATCCCCAACGACGCCTACGGCGGCACCTTCCGGCTGTTCGCCAAGGTGCTGACCCGATGGGGCGTCGAGTTCTCCGTCGCCGACACCCACCACCCGGAGAAGGTGCGCGAGGCGATCCGCCCGACCACCCGCGCGGTGTGGGTGGAGACCCCGTCCAACCCGCTGCTCGGCATCACCGACCTGGCCGCGGTCGCCGAGATCGCGCACGCCGCCGGCGCGCTGCTGGTGGTCGACAACACCTTCGCCAGCCCCTACCTGCAGCAGCCGATCTCCTTCGGCGCGGACGTCGTGGTGCACTCCACCACCAAGTACATGGGCGGGCACTCGGACGTGGTCGGCGGCGCCCTGGTGGTCGCCGACGCGGGCCTGGCGGAGGAGGTGGCCTACCACCAGAACGCGATGGGCGCGGTGTCCGGCCCGTTCGACGCCTGGCTGGTGCTGCGCGGCATCAAGACCCTCGGCGTGCGGATGGACCGGCACTCGGAGAACGCCGCCAAGGTCGCCGAACTGCTCAGCGGGCACCCGAAGGTGACCCAGGTGCTCTACCCGGGCCTGCCCGGCCACCCCGGCCACGACGTCGCCGCCAAGCAGATGAAGGCCTTCGGTGGCATGGTCTCGTTCCGGGTGGCCGGCGGCGAGGAGGCCGCGGTCGCGGTGTGCAACCGCGCGCAGCTGTTCACCCTCGGCGAGTCGCTGGGCGGCGTCGAGTCGCTGATCGAGCACCCCGGCCGGATGACCCACGCCTCCGCGGCGGGCTCCCCGCTGGAGGTGCCGGCCGACCTGGTGCGCGTCTCGGTCGGCATCGAGTCCGCCGACGACCTGCTGGCCGACCTGACGCAGGCCCTCGGCTGACGATCCGTCACCGGTTCAACGGCGGCCCAGCAGGCCGTCGTTGAACCGGCCCAGCAGCACGCAGAACAGCGCCCGCTCCTGCGGCGTCCAGGCCTCGGTCAGCTCGGCGATCACCTGCCGGCGGCGCTCCCGCACCTGGGCGAGCCGCAGCGCCCCGAGCGGGGTCAGCGCGAGCCGCGCCGCCCGCCGGTCCGCCGGGTACGGCACCCGGGCCAGCAGCCGCTCGGCGAGCAGCGGCGCGGCCTGCCGGGTCACCGTGGAGGAGTCCACGCCGAGCGCCTCGGCCAGCGCCTTCACGTTGGCGGGCCCGCCGGAGAGCTGGTCCAGCAGCAGGAACGCCGCCCGGTCGAGCTCCTCGTCGGCGCAGATCCGCCGGGCGAACACCGCGACCTGGTAGGGGAGTTGACGATCGGCGTCGAGCGTGGGGTCGAAGTCGGGAACGTCGGACTGGGGGAAGGTCATCGCGGCTCACGGGGGTGGGGGCGACTCGTGCCCAGCAGCGTACGCGCGCCGGGCGGGCACGGGAACCTTGCGCGCCGAGGGCGCGTCCGACGGGAATCGTCGGACGCACCCTAGGCTTGCCGCCATGCAGAGTTGGCCGATCACCGTCGACGACGTGCGGGGCGCGCAGAAGATGCTGGCCGGGGTGGCCCGGGTGACGCCGATGCAGACCAGTCGGCACCTGTCCGGGGTGGCCGGCACGCCCGTCCACCTGAAGTGCGAGAACCTGCAGCGCACCGGGTCGTTCAAGCTGCGCGGGGCGTACGTGCGGATCGCCGGGCTCAGCCCGGTGGAGCGGGCCGCCGGAGTGGTCGCCGCCTCCGCGGGCAACCACGCGCAGGGGGTGGCGCTGGCCGCCGCGCTGCTCGGGGTGCATTCCACCGTCTTCATGCCGGTCGCCGCGCCGCTGCCGAAGGTCGCCGCCACCCGCGAGTACGGCGCCGAGGTGCGGCTGCACGGCGCCAACGTCGACGAGGCGCTGCGCGCCGCCCAGCACTACGCGGAGGCGACCGGCGCGGTCTTCATCCACCCCTTCGACCACTGGGACGTGATCACCGGTCAGGCCACCGTCGGCCTGGAGGTGCTGGAGCAGTGCCCCGAGGTGCGCACCGTGCTGGTCGGCACCGGCGGCGGCGGGCTGCTGGCCGGGATCGCGGTGGCGATGAAGTCGCTGCGCCCGGACGTGAAGGTGATCGGCGTGCAGGCGGCGGCCGCGGCGGCGTACCCGCTGTCGCTGGCGGCGGGCCGGCCGGTGGGGCTGGAACGGTTCGCCACCATGGCGGACGGGATCATGGTGGGCCGTCCGGGCGACATCCCGTTCGAGGTGGTCAACACCCTCGCGGACGGGGTGCGCACGGTCTCCGAGGACGCGCTGTCGAGGGCCCTGCTGGTCGGGCTGGAGCGGCTGAAGCTGGTGGTCGAGCCGGCCGGCGCGGCGCCGATCGCCGCGCTGCTGGAGGAACCGGGCGCCTTCGAGGGCCCGGTGGTCGCGGTGCTGTCCGGCGGCAACATCGACCCGCAGCTGATGCAGCGGGTGCTCCGGCACGGCCTCGCCGCGGCCGGCCGCTACCTCTCGCTGCGGGTCCGACTCGCCGACAAGCCGGGCGCGTTGGCCGACCTGCTGGGCGTGCTGACCCGGGTCGACGCCAACGTGCTGGACGTCGCGCACGTGCGGATCGACCCGCGTCTGGGCCTCGCCGAGGTCGAGGTGGACCTGCACCTGGAGACCAAGGGCCCGGAGCACTGCGCCGCCGTGATCGGCGAGCTCCGTGAGGCCGGGTACGTGGTCAGCCGCTGACTCCGGGCGGCCGTTGGGGCTCCTGAGACGCGCGTCACCTGGGAGGTTGACGCGATATATCGCGAGTGGCAGCATCTTGCGATGTATCGCGAGCTTCGCCGCGAGCGGACTCGGGTAGCACAAAGTGGATGTTTCCCACCCAAACCGACCCATCAGGAGATGAGGCAGGCCCATGGCGTCAGCCATCGAAGCCGAGAACCTGGTCAAGACCTTCGGCGACGTCCGCGCACTCGACGGCGTGAGCCTGGACGTGCCCGAAGGCACCGTGCTCGGGCTGCTCGGCCCCAACGGCGCCGGCAAGACCACCACCGTCCGGGTGCTGACCACGCTGCTCCAGCCGGACTCCGGCCGCGCCACGGTGGCCGGCGTGGACGTCCTCAAGCACCCCAACCAGGTCCGCAGCCTGATCGGGCTGTCCGGCCAGTACGCCGCGGTCGACGAGTACCTCACCGGCCGGGAGAACCTCCAGATGGTCGGCGAGCTCTACCAGATGTCCGCCCGCGACGCGAAGCGGCGGGCGCTGGAGCTCCTCGAGTGGTTCAACCTCGGCGAGGCCATGGACCGGCCCGCCAAGACCTACTCCGGCGGCATGCGCCGTCGCCTCGACCTGGCCGCCGCCCTGGTGGTCCGCCCGCCGGTGATGTTCCTCGACGAGCCCACCACCGGGCTCGACCCGCGCAACCGGCTCGCCCTCTGGGAGGTCATCGAGACCCTGGTCGAGCAGGGCACCACCCTGCTGCTCACCACCCAGTACCTGGAGGAGGCCGACCGCCTCGCCCACGACATCGCGGTGGTCGACCACGGCAAGGTGATCGCCCGCGGCACCGCCGACGAGCTCAAGGCGCAGATCGGCGGCGAGCGGATCGAGGTCGTCGTCCACCAGGCCGACCTGGTCCCCGAGGCGATCGCCGCGCTCACCCCGTACGCCAAGGGCGACCCGACGGTGGAGAAGAACACCCGCCGGATCACCATCCCGGTCAGCGGCGGCGCCAAGGTGCTCGCCGACGTCATCCGCGAACTGGACGCCCGCTCCATCGAGATCGACGACATCGGACTGCGCCGCCCGACCCTGGACGACGTCTTCCTCTCGCTCACCGGGCACGTCACCGAGGACGAGGAGAACGACGAGGACCAGGGCGCCCGCCAGGGCAAGAAGGGCCGCCGCCAGGGGAAGGACGCCTGAGATGACCACCGCACTGCCCGACGCGGCGATCGGCCCCGCCCCGATCACCACCCGCCGCGGCATCTCCGCCACCGCGCACGACTCCTGGGTGGTCGCCAAGCGCAACCTGCGCCGGATGACCCGGATCCCCGAGATCGTGGTCTTCGGCCTGATGCAGCCCGTCATGTTCGTGCTGCTGTTCTCGTACGTGATGGGCGGCGCGATCGCCATCCCCGGCGCCGCGCCCAGCCACGACACCTACATCGAGTTCCTGATGGCGGGCATCTTCGCCCAGACCGTCACCTTCGCGGTGGCCGGCGCCTCGGCCGGCATCGCGGAGGACATGACCAAGGGCCTGGTCGACCGCTTCCGCTCGCTGCCGATGGCCCGCGCCGCGGTGCTCACCGGCCGCACCCTCGCCGACCTGGTGCAGACCGCGATCACGGTGGTGGTGCTCGCCCTGGTCGCCCTGCTGGTCGGCTGGCGGGTCCACGACGGCGTGCTCAACATGCTGGCCGCGTTCGCCCTGCTGCTGCTGCTCGGCTACGCCTTCTCCTGGATCGGCGCGCTGATCGGCCTCTCGGTGCGCAGCCCCGAGGCCGCGACCTCGGCCGGCCTGATCTGGCTCTTCCCGCTGACCTTCATCTCCAACGCCTTCGTCCCGGTCAGCTCGATGCCGGGCTGGCTGCAGCCGATCGCCTACTGGAACCCGTTCAGCGCCACCGTGCAGGCCTGCCGCAGCCTCTTCGGCAACCAGATCGGCCCGGTGCCGGACGCCTGGCCGATGCAGCACGCCGCGCTGGTGTCGGTGCTGTGGTCGGTGGTCATCACGGCGGTCTTCTCGTGGCTGTCGGTGCGCAAGTACCGCTCCGCGGTCGGATAACCGGGGCCGCTCCGCGGTCGGACAGCCGGGGCCGCTCCGCGGTGGGGTGACGCCTCGCCAGTGACGTACGAAACGGACGGCCGCTCCCCCCACCCGGGGGAGCGGCCGTCCGTTCGTGTCCGGGGTGCTCAGCCGGAGTACGGCTTGGCGTCGACGATCTTCACGCCGGCCTTCTTGCCGTTCGGCAGCTCGTACTGGGCGTCCTCGCCGACCGACCGGCCGATGATCGCCTTGCCCAGCGGGGACTGCGGCGAGTAGACGTCGATGTCGCCGTCGGTCACCTCGCGGGAGGCGAGCAGGAACTCCATCGTGTCGTCGAGGTCGCCGTCGAACGCGACCTTGACCAGCATGCCGGGGGCCACCACGCCGGAGTCGGCGGGGGCCTCGCCGACCTTCGCCCGCTCCAGCAGCTGGGTCAGCTGGCGGATGCGCGCCTCGGTCTTGCCCTGCTCGTCCTTGGCCGCGTGGTAGCCGGCGTTCTCCTTGAGATCGCCCTCCTCGCGGGCCGCCTCGATCTTCTGGGCGATCTCGATGCGCCAGGGCCCGGTCAGGTGGTCAAGCTCGGCCTTGAGCTTGTTGTAGTGGTCCTGAGTGAGCCAGGTCACGTCATCGTTGGTCTGGGTCACAGGGTGCTCCTCGTCGGTGCTGGCGCTGCTGCGGGGTGGTGTCGTCAGCAGTGGTCGTTTTTCTGGCAGATGCAAAGCAACGCCCGCTCCCGGGCCTCTGGCGCGGAAGGGGCGAAACCACGAGCCTAACAAGTTCCCGGCGCGGACGGGAGGGCCATCAGGGGACGACCGGTCCGTCCCTTCGACTATGCGTCCGAACGAGTGAGTCGGGCAACGGAGCGCGCGGGGGTGAACCGGCTCAGTGCCGGTCGGGGGTGCAGCCCAGCAGCTCGGCGGTGGTGCCGCGGGCGGTGGTCCGCAGCGTGACCACCTGGACGTAGCTGGTGCCGGCCGTCGGGACGGGGAAGTCCGACTGGCCGACCACCGCGCCGTCGGCGCCCTGCGAGCGGACCGTGCACACCCCGCCGGTGCCCTCGCTCTTGCGGACCGACAGCTGCAGCTGGACCTCGCCGTCGGAGACCGTCTGGAAGGTCGGCACCGTGCCGTTCATCGTGGTCTCGCGCATCAGGTACGAGCCGCCCAGCCAGCCGATCAGCCCGAGGAACAGCACCCCGCACACCACCGCGGCGACCCGCAGCCTGCGGTCGGCGGCCCGGTCGTCGTCACCGCGGCCGTAGCGGCCGGCCGGCACGGCGGGCTGCCGGGCGGGCGCGGTGCTCGCGGGCGTAGGGGGGTGGTCCATGGGGCGCCGGTCCTTTCGATGAGGGCCTCCACCCCTAGGTCGACCCCTAGTGGGAATGGACGCGCCCTCCAGTCCGTCACTATAGGAGGGGCACGTCCGCGCCAGAGGCGGCGGGGGAGCCGCCCCGACGAGCCGGACATACCTGGAAGGGAACCAGGCGTTGAGCGAGCAGTTGCGGTTGATGGCGGTACACGCGCACCCGGACGACGAGTCCAGCAAGGGCGCCGCCACCATGGCCATGTACGTGTCCGAGGGGGTGGAGGTGCTGGTCGCCACCTGTACCGGTGGCGAGCGCGGATCGATCCTGAACCCGAAGCTCCAGGGCGACCCGTGGATCGAGGAGAACATCCACGAGGTGCGCCGCAAGGAGATGGACGCCGCGCGGGAGATCCTCGGCGTCCAGCAGGCGTGGCTGGGCTACGTCGACTCCGGTCTGCCGGAGGGCGACCCGCTGCCCCCGCTGCCCGAGGGCTGCTTCGCCCTCGAGGAGGTGGAGGTCGCCGCGGGCGCGCTGGTGAAGCTGATCCGCGAGTTCCGCCCGCACGTGATCACCACGTACGACGAGAACGGCGGCTACCCGCACCCCGACCACATCATGACCCACAAGATCTCCATGGCGGCGTTCGACGCCGCGGGCGATCCCGAGGCGTACCCGGAGGCCGGCGAGCCCTGGCAGCCGCAGAAGCTGTACTACAACCACGGCTTCCCGATGGGCCGGATCCGCGCCCTGCACGCGTACCTCACCGAGCACGGCCACGAGTCCCCCTACGGCGAGTGGATCGCCGGCTGGGAGAAGTCCGGCCGCGCCGAGCGGGAGATCACCACCCGGGTGAAGTGCGACGACTGGTTCGAGATCCGGGACAAGGCGCTGATCGCGCACGCGACCCAGATCGACCCCGACGGCCCGTGGTTCCGCGTCCCGATCGACGTCCAGCGCGACGTCTGGCCGACCGAGGACTACGAACTCGCCAAGTCCCACATCGAGACCGACCTCCCCGAGGACGACCTGTTCGCGGGCCTGCGCAAGTAACTCCGTACCACCCCCCGGTGACCCGGCCCGCGTAGGGTCGGGTCACCATGGACGAATGAGCACCCCCGTGAACGTCACCCGGCTCGCCGCCGACCTCGCCCTCGACGAGACCAAGGTCACCCCCGGCCTGCTCGGCTTCGTCGTCTTCGCCGCTCTCGGCATCGCCACCTGGTTCCTGCTGAAGTCGATGAACGCCCGCTTCAAGAAGATCGACTTCGTCGAGCAGCCGGACCGCGAGGACGACTGACCCATCGGTCATTCCGGTGCCGTGCGCGGGCAGGCTGAGATACTGCGCGCATGGTGAACCGTCTGGCCGATGCCACGTCCCCCTATCTGTTGCAGCACGCCGACAACCCCGTCGACTGGTGGCCGTGGGGGGAGGAGGCGTTCGCGGAGGCGCGGCGGCGGGGGGTGCCGGTGCTGCTGAGCGTGGGGTACGCGGCGTGCCACTGGTGCCACGTGATGGCGCACGAGTCCTTCGAGGACGAGGCGACCGCGGGGGTGCTGAACGAGCGGTTCGTGGCGGTGAAGGTCGACCGCGAGGAGCGGCCGGACGTCGACGCGGTGTACATGGAGGCGGTGCAGGCGGCCACCGGGCAGGGCGGGTGGCCGATGACGGTGTTCCTGACGCCCGAGAAGGAGCCGTTCTACTTCGGGACGTACTTCCCGCCCGAGCCGCGGCACGGGATGCCGTCCTTCCGGCAGGTGCTGGAGGGGGTGCACACGGCGTGGGAGACGCGCCGGGGCGAGGTCGACCAGGTCGCGGGCCGGATCTCCAGGGACCTGGCAGAACGGGCGTCGGTGTACGCGGTGGGCAGCGGCGTCGCGTCGCTCCCGGGCGAGGGTGAACTGCACCGGGCGGTCACCGAGTTGACGCGTTCGTTCGACGAGCGGCGGGGCGGTTTCGGCGGCGCCCCGAAGTTCCCGCCGTCGATGGTGCTGGAGTTCCTGCTGCGCCACCACGCGCGGACCGGCTCCGAGGCGGCGCTGCAGATGGTGCAGCGGACCTGCGAGGCGATGGCCCGCGGCGGCATCTACGACCAGCTCGGCGGCGGCTTCGCCCGCTACGCGGTGGACGCCACCTGGACCGTGCCGCACTTCGAGAAGATGTGTTACGACAACGCGCTGCTGCTGCGGGTGTACCTGCACCTGTGGCGGGCCACCGGCGAGCCGTGGGCACGCCGGATCGCGCTGGAGACCGCCGACTTCCTGCTGCGCGAACTGCGCACCCCCGAGGGCGGGTTCGCCTCCGCGCTGGACGCCGACTCGCTGGACGAGGCGACCGGACGGACCGCCGAGGGCGCGTTCTACGCCTGGACGCCGGAGCAGCTCGCGGCCGTCCTCGGCCCCGAGGACGCCGCCCGCGCGGTGGAACTCTTCGACGTCACCGGCACCTTCGAGCACGGCACCTCGGTGCTGCAACTCCCGCGCGACCCCGAGGACGTGACGGACTACCAGGAGATCCGCGGCAAGCTGTTCGCGGCCCGCTCCCGGCGGCCCGCGCCCGCCCGGGACGACAAGGTGGTCGCCGCCTGGAACGGCCTGGCGATCGCCGCGCTCGCCGAGGCCGGCGCGCTGCTGGAGCGCCCCGACCTGGTGGAGGCCGCCGAACGCGCCGCCGACCTGCTGATCGCCGTCCACCTCACCCCCGAGGGCCGACTGCTGCGCACGTCCCGGGACGGCAAGCCGGGCGCCAACGCCGGGGTGCTGGAGGACTACGCCGACACCGCCGAGGGCTTCCTCGCGCTGTACGCCGTCGGCGGCGACCCGGCCTGGCTGCAACTCGCCGGGGAACTCCTCGACCTGGTGCTGCTGCACTTCGCCGACCCCGAGTCCGGCGCGCTGTACGACACCGCCGACGACGCGGAGGAGCTGATCCGCCGCCCCCAGGACCCCACCGACAACGCCGCCCCGTCCGGCTGGAGCGCCGCCGCCGGCGCGCTGCTCACGTACGCCGCGTACACCGGCTCCGCCCGCCACCGCACCGCCGCGGAGCGGGCGCTCGGCATCGTCTCGACCCTCGGCCCGCGCGCGCCGCGCTTCACCGGCTGGGGTCTCGCGGTCGCCGAGGCGCTGCTCGACGGTCCGCGCGAGGTCGCCGTGGTCGGCCCGGCCGGTGACCCCGGCCGCGCCGCGCTGCACCGCGCCGCCCTGCTCACCACCGCCCCCGGCGCGGTGGTCGCGGTCGGCGAACCGGGCGACACCGAGGTGCCGCTGCTCGCCGACCGGCCGCTGCTCGACGGCCGCGCCGCCGCGTACGTCTGCCGGCACTTCGTCTGCGAGCGTCCCACCGCCGAGGTCGCGGAGCTGGAACGGCGGCTGCGGGACTGACCGAACCGGTGGCCCGCCGGGCGGACGGCGGGAGAGGATGCGGCATGGGTTGGACACTGACGACTTCGCTGGACGAATTCCAGGCCGCGGCAGGCGAGTTCCTGACCGCCGCACCCGTCGAGAACACCGTGCTGCTCACCCTCCTCGACCGCCTGCGACGGGACGGCCCGCAGGTCTACGGACCCGAGGCGCCGCGGTACGGCTGGTGGCGGGCCGCGGACGGTGCGGTCGCCGGAGCCACGCTGCGCACCCCGCCGTTCGGGCAGCGCCTCGGCCGGCTGCCGGTGGCCGCCGCCGAGGAGCTGGCCGGGCGGCTGGCCGAGGCCGGGGAGAAGCCCTCCGGGGTCGGCGGCGAACGGGCGGCGGCGCTGGCCTTCGCCGCCGCCTGGGCCCGGCACACCGGCGCCGCGTGGGAGCTGCGGGCCGGCGAACGGCTGTACCGGCTGGCCGAGTTGACCCCGCCCGCCGCCCCGCCGGGCGGCCGCGCCCGGCTCGCCCGGCCCGCCGACCGCGCGCTGCTCGCGCACTGGCTGCGGGCGTTCTGCGACGAGGCCGGGGTGTCGATGCCGGTGGACCTCGCCGCCGACGCCGACCGGCGGATCGCGGCCGGCACCCTGCTGGTGTGGGAGGACGCGGAGCACGTCACCGCGATGGCCGGCGTCAGCCCCGTCCTCGCCGGGATGTCCCGGATCGGCCCCGTCTACACCCCCGCCGACCGGCGCGGACGCGGCTACGCCAGCGCGCTGACCGCGGCCGGCTCGGCCCACGCGCAGGCCGCGGGCGCACACGAGGTGCTGCTGTACACGGACCTGTCCAACCCGGTCAGCAACGCGATCTACCAGCGCATCGGCTACCGCCCGGTCGGCGACTCCGCGGAGATCGAGTTCCGCTGACGCCGGCCGCACCCCTGGCCGTCCCCCCGGCCGTCCCCCCGGCCGCACCCCCGGTCGGATCGCCGCGTGGTCACTCCCAGTCCCAGCGCAGGCCCAGGATGCAGGGCGGCAGGTCGCTGGCGACGAGGTGCGCGCAGTGGTGGCCGTCGAGGGTCAACTCCTCGGTCTCCAGCGGGGACTGGCCCGGGGTGCGGAGGGTGACCCGGTCGCAGCGGACCGGCAGGGCGGCGGGGTCGAAGGTGACCTGGAGGACGTACTGGCCGGCGCCCGCGTTGAAGCCGCGGACGTACTCGCGGCTGGGCTGGGTGGCCGGCGACTCGTCGAAGCCGTAGCCGAGCAGGTGGGTGTCGCCGGTGCGCAGCCGGCGGTCGAGGAGGAGTTCGGCGACCAGCAGGTGCGCCGCGGGGTCGCGGCGGATCCGGCCCGGACGGCAGTTCTCCTCGGCCCGGACCCGGACCCGGTCGATGTCGGAGCCGGGATCGCCCTGGTAGATGGCGAGGTAGCGGTCGATGCCGTCGCGGTGGGCGCGCAGCACGTGCTGGGAGTCGCGGCGCAGCAGGCGGCGGTCGGCGCCGACCCGGATCCGTTCGATGTGGGCGACGGTGTGCAGCCCGGTGTCGGGCGGGCCGGAGAGGACGGCGAGCAGGCCGTCGACGGCCTCGGCGGGGCTGATCAGGTCGCGGTACGGGCGGACGGCGGGCGCCGCCGGGTCGGGGCCCGCCCGGCGCGGGCCGAGCAGCCGGGTGAGCGAGTGCTCGGGCAGGTCGAGGACGTTCTCCAGCACCGCGACGGCCCGGAGCGACTCGGGGCGTTCGGGACGGCGGTGGCCCTGCTGCCAGTAGCTGAGGCTGGTGACGCCGACCCGCACGCCGCGCTGCGCCAGGTGCTGCTGGAGCCGGTGCAGGGCCAGGCCGCGGGCGGCGATCGCGGCCCGCAGCGCGAGGTGGAACGGCCCGGTGCGCAGGGCGAGGGCGAGCTCGGGCGGTGCGGACGGCTGCTGCATGGCCACCTCCTCGATTGACCGTGAATATTCACATCTCCGCGGCCGCTTGTCATCGGTCCGGGCGAGATCCGCGCTGCCCAGGGCGGTTCCGTTCACACGGACGGACGGCCGTTCACACCGCAACACCGGTGAAACAGACGGACGTTGACCCTCCGTCGGGCAGGCCGGATGCTCGTGCGCAGCGCGTCCGGACGCCGCCCCCACACCCACTCCTCGCCTCGCAGGAGGACACCCCCATGCCATCCACCCCGATGCGGTTGCGTCGGACGGTCGCCGCCCTGGCGCTCGGCGTGCTCGCCCCGGCGCTGAGCCTCGCCGCCACCGCCCCCGCCCAGGCCGCCCCCGCGCAGGAGGCCCCCGCCCGGACGGTCACCCCCACGGCCGTCCAGGCAGCGGCCGCCGGCCCCGCGGCGCCCGCGCTCAGCGGCACCTCGCGGATCCTCAACCTCACCATGCAGGCCCAGCAGCAGACCAACTGGTGCTGGGCGGCGAGCGGCAACACCATCGCCACCTACTACGGCTACTCCTACAGCCAGAACCAGTTCTGCAACGCCGCGTTCGGCCGCTCGATCAACTCCACCTGCCCGAACAGCCAGGCCACCCTGGGCGACGTGCAGAACGGGCTGTCCTGGATCGGGATCAACCCCGGCTCGTACGTCACCGGGTACCTGCGCTACACCACCGTGCAGGGCGAGATCGACGCCGGCCGGCCGGTGGAGACCCGGATCCAGTGGAGCTCCGGCGGCGGCCACATGAACGTGCTGTACGGCTACGACACCGGCAACAACTGGCTGTACTGGGGCGACCCGTGGCCGTCCGACTACCGCTACAACTGGGGCGACTACTGGTACTACGTGAGCAACAGCTCGTTCTCCTGGACCCACTCCCTGTACCGGATCGGCGCGTGAGGAGCCCCGTCATGAGCAACCGACTCGCCCGCGCCGCCGCCGTCCTCGCCGCGGCCACCGCGCTCGGCCTGGCCGCCGCGCCGCTCGCGCAGGCCGCCGACAGCCCGTCCGCGCCGACCGCCGCCGACCTGGCCGCGGCCCGGTCGGCCGGCCAGAGCCCCGCCGTCCTCGACCAGTTGGGGCACTTCTTCGCCCGCAAGGGCGTCCCGCCGACCCAGCCGCTGGGGCTCAGCCCCGCCGACGAGGCCGCCGCCGCGACGGCCGCCGCGCCCCGGCTGACCGGCGAGACCGTGCCGGTGTACACGCTGGACGCCGGGTTCGTGGCCGGCCGGCCCGGGGCGGAGGTCGCCACGGTGGAGTTCACCGCGACCAAGGCCGTCGCCGCGGACGGCCGGAGCGCCTCGGTGTGGACCGCCAAGTCCGGCGGGAGCTGGCGGGTGGTCAACATCGCCTCCGGCGGCGACGAGAGCGACTACGCCGCCAGGGCCGCCGCCGACGGCGGCACCGCCTTCCGCGAACCGCAGATCAACGCCTGGTACGAGTTGCGCGCCGGCCGGGTCCTGCCGCTCGACGACGCGGCCCGCCGCTCGGTGGGCGAGCACGGCCTGACCGTCGCCGGCTACCAGCACCTGGTCCAGCAGCGCTACGGCGACAAGCTGCCCGGCTCCGCCTACGACCGGTCCGGCCGGGCCGGCGGCTTCGCGACGGACGCCGGCCCGGCCGGCGCCGACCGGACCCCGCTGCTCACGGCGGGCGCCGCGCTCGGCGTCACCGCGCTGACGGGCACGGCGCTGGCCCTGCGGCGCCGCCGCAGGTAGTACGCGAACGGGCGGCGCGGCCGCCGGGGGCTCCGAGGGTACCGGTCACGGACGGTATCCCCGGAGCCCCCTGCTTCGTGTGCGGGCGGATGTGACGCGCGTAGGCCGTGCAGGCTCCGACCACTGGAGTTGATGCGATGTTGATCCCCCGTTCGCCCTCGGAGCGTGCTGGACATGTCACTCTAGGTGGGGAGTTCTCTGACGACCTGTCAGCCGGCGGGAGGTTTGCCGATGGAGTACGGAACGGCGCAGTTCTGGAGCGGTGTGGTGGCGGTGCTGGCCGCACTGGCCGTGATAGCCGGGTACCTGATCGGCGGCGCCCGGCTGGTCTGGGTGATCTCCGCGTTCGAGGTGGCCGCCGTGATGGGCTGGGTCGCCTACCGCTTCCGCGGCCGCGCCCACCAGCGGGTGGCAGGCGCAGGGCCCGACGCGGCGCACTGCGAGCGCTGCCGTCGGGCCCGGGAGCGGCTGGACGCCAAGGTCCAGCCGGTGCGGTGACCGCGGGGGTGTCACGCCACGGTGTAGGCCACCAGCGAGACGCCCACGTACTGGACGATGAACGCGCCCAGGGTGAAGGCGTGGAACACCTCGTGGAAGCCGAACCAGCGCGGTGACGGGTTCGGACGCTTGAGGCCGTAGATCACCCCGCCCACGGTGTAGAGCGCGCCGCCGACGATGATCAGCGTGAGGACCGCCGGGCCCCCCTTGTGCAGGAAGTCCGGCAGGAAGAACACCGCCGCCCAGCCGAGCGCCACGTAGCACGGCGTGTAGAGCCAGCGCGGGGCGCCGACCCAGAACACCCGGAACGCTATCCCGGCCAGCGCGCCGCCCCACACCAGCCACAGCAGTACCTGCTGCCGCGCGCCGCTGAGCAGCAGCATGGTGAACGGCGTGTACGTGCCCGCGATGATCAGGAAGATGTTCGCGTGGTCCAGCCGGCGCAGCACCGCCTCGCCGCGGGGGCCCCAGGTGAAGCGGTGGTAGACCGCGCTCACCCCGAACAGCATCCACGCGCTGACCGAGTAGACGACGCAGGCGATCCGGGCCGCCGTCGAGTCGGCGAGGCAGATCAACACGATTCCGGCGGCGACGGCGGCCGGGAACATCCCGGCGTGCAGCCAGCCGCGCCACTTGGGCTTGACGAGCTCTGGGGCTTCGGCGGTCATGCGCAGCATCTTACGGAACCGTAGGTTACCGACACGTAGTAAGTGGCAATCCTCACGTTTCGACAGTTTGGACAAAAGGGTGAGCGTGACAGAGGTCTCGCCGCCCGCCGGAACCGGTGGTTCCGGGCCATGAATTCCGACGTCGTGGAGTAAAGATCTCGTCAATGACGCCAATCTGACGAAGTGATGGTGTGTCGGCGGGTCTACCGTGTAACCACCCTCAACCCCCGCGAAGCCGTCTCCTGGCCGAGATGGTGTGAAACGGAGCGATCGTGTCGCCTCAGATCTCTGCGCTCGCCGAGTCCGCGCCCACCCGCCACCAGCGCCTGCTGGAATGGGTCGACGAGATTGCCGAGCTGACCCAGCCGGACCGCGTGGTGTGGTGTGACGGCTCCGAGGAGGAGTACCACCGCCTCGCCGAGCAGCTGGTCGCCCAGGGCACCTTCACCAAGCTCGACGAGACCAAGCGGCCGAACTCCTACTACGCCGCGTCCGACCCGTCCGACGTGGCCCGGGTCGAGGACCGCACCTTCATCTGCTCCGAGCAGGAGAAGGACGCCGGCCCGACCAACCACTGGAAGGCCCCCGCCGAGATGCGGGCCATCTTCGCCGGCGAGAACGGCCTGTTCCGCGGCGCGATGAAGGGCCGCACCATGTACGTGGTGCCGTTCTCGATGGGCCCGGTCGGCTCCCCGCTCGCCGCGTACGGCGTCGAGATCACCGACTCCGCGTACGTCGCCGTCTCGATGCGCGTGATGACCCGCATGGGCCAGGCCGTGCTCGACCAGCTCGGCGCGGACGGCGACTTCGTCAAGGCCGTGCACACCGTCGGCGCCCCGCTCGCCGCGGGCGAGGCCGACGTCGCCTGGCCGTGCAACACCACCAAGTACATCTCGCACTTCCCGGAGACCCGGGAGATCTGGTCCTTCGGCTCCGGCTACGGCGGCAACGCCCTGCTCGGCAAGAAGTGCTACGCGCTGCGGATCGCCTCCACCATGGCCCGCGACGAGGGCTGGCTGGCCGAGCACATGCTGATCCTCAAGCTCACCCCGCCCAGCGGCGAGGCCAAGTACGTCGCCGCGGCCTTCCCGTCCGCCTGCGGCAAGACCAACCTCGCCATGCTCCAGCCGACCGTCCCCGGCTGGAAGGTGGAGACCATCGGCGACGACATCGCCTGGATGCGGTTCGGCGCGGACGGCCGCCTCTACGCGATCAACCCCGAGGCCGGCTTCTTCGGCGTCGCGCCCGGCACCGGCGAGGACACCAACGCCAACGCCATCAAGACCCTGTGGGGCAACACCGTCTTCACCAACGTCGCGCTCACCGACGACGGCGACGTCTGGTGGGAGGGCCTCACCGAGGACGCGCCCGCGCACCTCACCGACTGGCGCGGCAACGACTGGACGCCCGCGTCCGGCACCCCCGCCGCCCACCCCAACGCGCGGTTCGCCGTCCCGGCCGCGCAGTGCCCGACCATCGCCCCCGAGTGGGAGGACCCGGCCGGCGTCCCGATCTCGGCGATCCTGTTCGGCGGCCGCCGGGCCACCGCCGTCCCGCTGGTCACCGAGTCCTTCGACTGGCAGCACGGCGTCTTCCTCGGGGCGAACATCGCCTCCGAGAAGACCGCCGCCGCCGAGGGCACCGTCGGCGAGCTGCGCCGCGACCCGTTCGCGATGCTGCCGTTCTGCGGCTACAACATGGGCGACTACTTCGCGCACTGGCTGAAGGTCGGCGCCGCGGCGGACGCCGCCAAGCTCCCGAAGATCTACTACGTCAACTGGTTCCGGAAGAACGCCGACGGCAAGTTCGTCTGGCCGGGCTACGGCGAGAACAGCCGCGTGCTGAAGTGGGTCGTCGAGCGCCTGGAGGGTACCGGCGAGGGCGTCGAGACCCCGATCGGCGTGCTGCCGACGGTCGAGGGCTTCGACCTGGACGGGCTGGACCTGTCCGCCGCCGACCTGGAGCTGCTGTTCTCGGTCGACAACGAGATCTGGCGCCAGGAGGCCGCGCTGGTCCCGGCCCACCTGGAGACCTTCGGCGAGCACACGCCCACCGAGCTCTGGGACGAGTACCGCGCCCTGGTCAAGCGACTGGGCTGACGCCGGGTCGACGCACAGCCGGATCCGCCCGAGGAGGGGAGTTCCCTCGTCGGGCGGATCCTGTGCGTTCCGGGTCGCTCGCGCAGTTCCCCGCGCCCCTGTCGGGTCGCGCTACGGCTGGGCGTAGCCCGAGAGGAAGTCGCCGATGCGGGTGACGGCGTCGGTGATCTCCTCGGGGCGGGGGAGGGTGACCAGGCGGAAGTGGTCGGGGTCGGGCCAGTTGAAGCCGGTGCCCTGGACGATCAGGATCCGCTGGGAGCGCAGCAGGTCGAGGACCATCTGCGCGTCGTCCTTGATCTTGAAGACCTGCGGGTCGAGCCGCGGGAACGCGTACAGCGCGCCCTTGGGCTTGACGCAGGAGACGCCGGGGATGTCGTTGAGCAGCTTGTACGCGGCGTCCCGGGAGGCGAGGAGCCGACCGCCGGGGAGGATCAGGTCGCGGATCGACTGCCGGCCGCCGAGCGCGGCGGCGACCGCGTGCTGGGCGGGCATGTTGGCGCACAGCCGCATCGAGGCCAGGACGTTGAGGCCCTCGATGTAGGAGCGGGCGCGCTGCCGGTCGCCGGAGAGCACCATCCAGCCGCTGCGGAAGCCGGCCACCCGGTACGACTTGGACATGCCGTTGAAGGTGACGCAGAACAGGTCGGGGGCGAGGGTGGCGAGCGGGACGTGCTCGACGCCGTCGTAGAGGATCTTGTCGTAGATCTCGTCGGCGTAGACCACCAGCTTGTGCGCGCGGGCGAGTTCGACGATGCCTTCGAGGACCTCGCGGGGGTAGACCGCGCCGGTCGGGTTGTTCGGGTTGATCACCACGATCGCCCGGGTGCGGTCGGTGATCTTGGCGGCGATGTCGGCGAGGTCCGGGTACCACTCGGCCTGCTCGTCGCAGCGGTAGTGCACCGCGGTGCCGCCGGCCAGCGAGACCGAGGCGGTCCACAGCGGGTAGTCGGGGGCCGGGACGAGCACCTCGTCGCCGTCGTCGAGCAGGGCCGTCATGGCGAGCTGGATCAGCTCGGAGACGCCGTTGCCCAGGTAGACGTCCTCCACCGAGAGGCCGTGCAGTCCGCGCTCCTCGTAGTGCATGACGACGGCGCGGCGGGCGGCGAGCAGGCCCTTGGAGTCGCCGTAGCCGTGGGCGCTGGCGAGGTTGCGGAGGATGTCCTGGAGGATCTCGGGCGGGGCCTCGAAGCCGAACGCGGCGGGATTGCCGGTGTTGAGCTTGAGGATGCGGTGGCCCTGGTCCTCCAGCCGCATCGCCTCGTCGAGCACCGGACCGCGAATGTCGTAGCAGACATTGGCGAGCTTGCTGGACTGGATGACCTGCATACCCGCCTACTTTACGGCGCTGTTACGGGGTTTCCGGCGTGGTGTTCGCCACCTGGACACGGACGGCCGAACGACCTGCGGGGATAGGGTCGCGGCGGACCGTCAGGGGAGGGCCGGATGCCGGACTGGATGATCGGGGCGCTGCTGGGACTGGCCGCGGGGCCGCTGCTGCGGATCGCGGTGGTGCGCTACGCGGTGCCGTACGGCGAGCCGTGGCGGGCGTGCCCGGTGCGGCCGGACGGCCGGTGCGGGCGCTGCGGGGAGCGGTTCGGGCCGCTGCCGGGCTCGGTGGAGCTGACGGCGGCCGCGGTGGGCGCGGCGCTGGCCGCGACCCAGCCGCCCGGGCGGCTGCCGGTGCTGGTGTGGCTGGCGCTGTTCGGGGTGGTGCTGGCCTTCGTGGACGGCGCGGTGCACCGGCTGCCGGACGCGCTGACCCTGCCGCTGCTGGCCGGGACGGCGGTGCTGCTGCCGCTGGCCGACCACCGGCCGGCGGCGCTGCTGCGGTGCGTCCTGGCGGCGGGCGTCCTCGGGCTGCTGTTCTGGCTGCTGGCGCTGTTCGCCCCGGTCGGCCTGGGCGATGCCAAGCTGGCGCCGTCGCTGGGTGCGGTGCTGGGCCTGCTGGGCTGGTCGGCGCTGTACGCCGCTGTCCTCTATATGTGGGTGGCCGCGGCGCTGTGGGCGGTGCTGCTGCTGGTCGCCCGCGGGGCGGGGCGCTCCACCGAGCTTGCCTTCGGCCCGGCGATGCTGCTGGGCACGCTGCTGGCCCTGGTCTGACGGTCCGGTGGCGCGCCGGGAATGGGCGGGGCCCGCCGTACCCCAGCGGTACGGCGGGCCCCTCGGTGTGCACCGACCCCACCCTCGAGGGGTGGTGCACAGGCAGGTGTTACGGCATGTTGTGGACGAAGGCGCCGACGTTGTTGGAGAAGTCGTTGCCGTTGTTGGCGTCCCAGTTGGTGGACCAGGTCATCGCGCCGCGGATGGTCGGCCACTTGGCCGGCGGGACGAAGCTGCCGCAGTGGTTGCCGGTGGCCAGGCAGTCCAGCGCGTTGTTCACCACGGTGGAGCTGACGTAGCCGCCGCCCGCCGCCTTGGTGGAGGCCGGGACACCGATGCCGACCTGGTCGGGACGCAGGCCGCCCTGGATGTGGGTGCAGATCTGCGCGGTGATGAAGTCGATGGTGCCCTGGTTGTAGACCTTGCCGTCGCAGCCGTTCATGCCGCCCGAGTTGTAGAACTGGGTGTTGACGACGGTCAGGATGTCCTTGGTGTTCAGCGCCAGCTGGAAGTAGGCGCCGGCGGTGGAGTACATCCCGATGGTCTCGGGGGCCATGGTCAGGATGAAGCCCGAGCCGACCTTGGACTGCAGCGAATGCAGGGCCTGCGACATGTACGTCGGGTCGACGCCGTTCTCCAGGTCGACGTCGATGCCGTCGAAGCCGTACTGCTGGATCAGGCTGTAGGCCGAGTTGGCGAAGTTGGTGGCCGCGGTCGCGTTGCCGACCGAGATGGCGCCGTTCTGGCCGCCGATGGAGAGGACGACCTTCTTGCCGGCCGCGTGCTTGGCGGCGATGTCGGCCTTGAACTGGGCGTCGGTGTAGCCGCCGAGCTTGCTGGCGAGCGCCGGGTCCAGGGTGAAGGAGATCGCGCCCTGGGTGGTGGTCGCGTCGGCGAAGGAGACCGCGATGATGTCGTACGCGGACTGCACGTCGCCGAGCTTCTGCACCGTGGAGTTGTTGTCGAAGTTCTGCCAGTAGCCGGTCACCGCGTGCTTCGGCAGGCCGGTGTTGGGCGGTGTGGTGGTCGCCGAGCCGGAGGGGCTGGGCGAGCTGGACGCGGACGCCGAGGGCGAGGCGCTCTGGGTCGGCGAGGCCGACGGGGAGGCGCTCTTGGTCGGCGACGCGGACGCGGTCGGCGAGGCGGAGGTGGCGGAGGCCGACGGGGTCGGCGAGGCGGTGCCGCCGGGGCCGATCAGCTGGATGTCGTCCGCGTTGTAGGTGGCCTGGCCGTACCAGCCGTGCACGTAGAGGGTGACGCTGGTGGTGGACGCGCCGGTGGTGAAGGAGGTGTTCAGCTGGTTCCAGGCGCTCTGCGCCGACCAGGTGGACGGGTCGGTGCCGCCGGTGCCGCGGGCGCCCAGGTAGACGTACGGGCCCTGCACCCAACCGTTCAGCGTGTAGGCGGTGTTGGGGAGCACCGAGACGGTCTGGGTGCACTCGGCGGTGTCCGCGGCGCCCGGGGTGGCGGCCAGCGCGCCGGTGCCGGAGTGCACCGGGGAGGAGACCGTGGAGGTGGTCCCGGTGCAGGTCCAGCCGGAGAGGCCGGACTCGAAGCCGCCGTTGGAGACCAGGTTGCCGACCGCGGCGTTGGCGCCGCCCGCCGTCAGGGCGAGGCCGGCGCCGGCCAGGGCGAGCGCGGTGGTGGAGGCGAGGACCGCGGGGATCTTGTTGCGGCGCCGGTGGGACGGCTGCTGCAGGGTACGGGCCATGACAGGCTCCAGTGCAGGAGTGGGGGTGTGGGAGAACACGCAGGACACGCACGCGGGGACGCGGGGACGCAGGAACACGCTGGGGGAAGGAGCCGCCGCGGTGGGGGTCGCGGCGGCTCCGCTGTGGGGGAGGGTCCGCTGTGGTGCTGACCACACGCTGGACTAGACCAATGGCAAGCGTCAAGACCCGGAATCCGGTTTAGGGAGCGTTTAAGGAATCGGAGACCGTTCCGTATCCGTCGCCGTGCGCGCACTGTGACAAGACCGGTACCTGCGGTTTTGCGGGGCGTAAAGCCGAGCGGAGTAGGCTGCGCTGGGATTTCGCACCCGGAGCAAACAGCACGGAGGGGCCGTACAACATGGGTCTGCGCGATGTGGTGGAGCGCACGCCGGGGCTGCGCTCCCTGCTGGACAACGCCTACCGGCTGTACGGGCGCCGGGTCGAGGTGCACCTGGCCAACACCCCGCACCACATCGGGGTGATCCTGGACGGCAACCGCCGCTGGGCCAAGGCGGCCGGCAACACCACCGCCTACGGCCACCAGCGCGGCGCCGACAAGATCAGCGAGTTCCTCGGCTGGTGCGAGGAGACCGGCGTCCGGGTGGTCACGCTGTGGATGCTCTCCACCGACAACCTCTCCCGGCCCGCCGAGGAGCTGGTGCCGCTGCTCGGCATCATCGAGGACGCGGTGCAGGGCCTGGTCGACGCCGGCCGCTGGAAGGTCAACCCGGTCGGCGCGCTCGACCTGCTGCCCGGCCACACCGCCGAGGTGCTCAAGCAGGCCGCCCAGACCACCGCGCACATCGACGGCGTCACCGTGAACGTGGCGATCGGCTACGGCGGCCGGCGGGAGATCGCCGACGCCGTCCGCTCGCTGCTGCAGGAGCACGCCGGCCGCGGCACCTCGATCGAGGAGCTGGCCGAGATCCTCGACGTCGAGCACATCGCCGAGCACCTCTACACCAAGGGCCAGCCCGACCCCGACCTGGTGATCCGCACCTCCGGCGAGCAGCGGCTGTCCGGCTTCCTGCTCTGGCAGTCCGCGCACAGCGAGTTCTACTTCTGCGAGGCCTACTGGCCGGCCTTCCGCAAGGTCGACTTCCTGCGGGCGCTGCGCGACTTCCAGCTGCGCAACCGCCGCATGGGCCTGTGACGCACTGACCTCCGGTCAGGCCCCCATACCCGTGGGACTGGTGGGAAAACGTTCACCAGTTGTGATCCCGAGGTTCGCTCCGGCGCGAATGCACCACCGCTCGCCTGGGAATACTCGAACCAGACCGGTACCCCGACCACCGGGGTCGCGGGGACCGGTGGGCCGCGGGTGACGTCGGGTCACCCGCTCAGGAGGGCTAGTGGTCAGTTCCAAGAGCCGCCGGACACCTGACCGGCGCACGTACGTCCTCGACACCAGCGTTCTCCTGGCCGACCCTCTCGCGATGAGCCGTTTCGAGGAACACGAGGTGGTCCTCCCGGTGGTCGTCGTGACCGAGCTGGAGGCCAAGCGACACCACCCGGAACTCGGCTACTTCGCCCGCCAGGCGCTGCGCCTGCTGGACGACTTCCGGGTCCGCTTCGGGCGCCTGGACGAGCCGATCCCGGTCGGCGAGCTGGGGGGCACCATCCGGGTCGAGCTGAACCACTCCGACACCTCGATCCTCCCGGCCGGCTACCGGGCCGGCGGCGGCGAGGCGGACACCAGGATCCTCGCGGTCGCCCGCAACCTGCAGGCGGAGGGCTACGACGTCACCGTCGTCTCCAAGGACCTGCCGCTGCGGATCAAGGCGAGTTCGGTGGGCCTGCTGGCCGAGGAGTACCGGGCCGAGCTGGCGATCACCTCCGGCTGGACCGGGATGACCGAGCTGCACGTGCCCGCCGACCGGGTCGACGCGCTCTTCGGGGCCGCCCACGACTCCGCCCTCGACATCGAGGGCGCCGAGCAACTCCCGGTCCACACCGGCCTGGTGCTGCACTCCGAGCGCGGCCGCGCGCTCGGCCGGGTCACCTCCGACGGCCGGGTCCGGCTGGTGCGCGGCGACCGCGAGGCGTTCGGGCTCCGCGGGCGCAGCGCCGAACAGCGGGTCGCCCTCGACCTGTTGCTCGACCCCGAGGTGGGGATCATCTCGATGGGCGGCCGGGCCGGCACCGGCAAGTCGGCGCTCGCCCTGTGCGCGGGCCTGGAGGCCGTCCTGGAGCGCCGCCAGCACCGCAAGGTGATGGTCTTCCGTCCGCTGTACGCGGTGGGCGGCCAGGAGCTCGGCTACCTGCCCGGCTCCGAGGCCGAGAAGATGGGCCCGTGGGCGCAGGCGGTCTTCGACACGCTCTCCGCGGTGACCACCCAGGACGTGATCGAGGAGGTCATCTCCCGGGGCATGCTGGAGGTCCTGCCGCTCACCCACATCCGCGGGCGCTCGCTGCACGACGCCTTCGTGATCGTGGACGAGGCGCAGTCGCTGGAGCGCAACGTGCTGCTCACCGTGCTCTCCCGGATCGGCCAGAACTCGCGGGTGGTGCTGACCCACGACGTCGCCCAGCGGGACAACCTGCGGGTCGGCCGGTACGACGGCGTGGTCGCGGTGGTGGAGAAGCTGAAGGGGCATCCGCTGTTCGCGCACATCACCCTGACGCGGTCGGAGCGTTCGCCGATCGCCGCACTGGTGACCGAGATGCTCGAGGACATCCAGCCCTAGGCATAACCGGACACACCGGGGCAAAGGGGCCTGACGTGCGGCGTCAGGCCCCTTTGCTGTCAGTCGAACTGACATCCCATCGACGGTTCGTCCACCAAACGGCCAGGTCGGGCAGGTCTGTGAGATCTGCCACGGCCAAGGGAATTGCGTAGACACACTCGCGTGCGGCATGGTGAGGGTTCTGTCAGGCCCCGCGTACGGCATTCACGCCCGGCAACTTCGGTCGGCGGGCGGAAAACTGAACACCGAAAGGCCGTACGCCGCTCGACGAGACCGCCCCTCCGGGCCCGCCCCGGGGAGACGGACGAGCCCGCGCCTCCCGTGACCGAGCAGGACGGAGGCCAGTGCCAGGGGCAGATTGCGCCCGAACGGTCATGGCCGGGCGACGCTGGAAGGAAACCATGTGACTCGGATCTCGGTCCGGGGAGTCGCTGTCGCCTCCGCCACCGCGGTGACCGCCGTCGGTGCAGTCGTGGGTGCGGCCTCGGGCAGCGAGGGCAAGACCGTGCAGACGGTCGACGTCGCGAGCGCCACCCTGCTCGCCGACGCGCCCACGGGTGCCCAGGCCCAGAACGTCAGCGACGGCATCAGCCGCCAGGCGAACGCCCAGCAGATCTCCGCCGACGCGGCCAACAAGAAGGCTGCGGAGGAGGCTGCCCGGCAGAAGGCCGCGGCCGACGCCCAGGCGAAGGCCGACGCGGACAAGGCGGCCAAGGCCGAGGCGGACAAGCGGCAGAAGGAAGAGGCCAACCGCTCCGCCGCCCGCAGCGTGCTCGCCACGGTCAGCCCGGGTTCGGTCCAGGACATGGCGCTGCAGATCATCGGCGACGCCAACCAGTTCCAGTGCTTCAGCCAGATCGTCAAGCGCGAGAGCGGCTGGGACTACACCGCCACCAACGCCTCCTCCGGCGCCTACGGCCTGGTCCAGGCGCTGCCGGGTTCCAAGATGGCCTCGGCCGGCGCGGACTGGCGCACCAACCCCGCCACCCAGATCAAGTGGGGCCTCAGCTACATGAACAGCCGCTACGGCAGCCCCTGCGGTGCCTGGTCGTTCTGGCAGGCCCACAGCTGGTACTAGGCCGCGGGTCGCGCCGCGGCAGCCATGCCGAAGGGCCCCGTCCTCCACGCGGAGGACGGGGCCCTTCGTGCTGCCGCGAGACAGCGGCCACGGTGCGGGCCGCTCCGCCCGGGCGGCGCTGACCAGTGCGCTCGCGGGCGGCGCGGTCCGGTGCGGACGCGGGGAAGCGGAGTGGGTCCTGGTTCCTCCGCTCCCGGCCGGTCCGCGGACAGAAGGTCCGGTCTGCATTCGGCCCCTTCCCGCTCCCGAACCGGGCGAAACCCACCGCTTCCCCCCGATTCGCACGGATTGTCCGCGAACGTAGTTCCGGGCCCCCGCCACCACCCCCGCACCCGGCAGGTAGCGTCGTACCGACGGCCGCCGACCGCGGCCGCACGGGAAGCACGACGGGGGAGCGGGGCAGTGACGGAGGACTCGCGGGGCACACCCCGCTGGCGCGGACTGGCCAAGGTCGGCGCCCTGGCGGCCGGCCTGTTCGCCGCCGCCGAACGCCGCCGCCGCGCGGCGATCAGCGCCGAGGCGCACGTCCTGGCCACCGAGCAGGCCGTGGAGCTCGCCGCCGAACGCGCCGCCCGGCGCACCGCCGAGCAGACGGCCCGTCAACTCGCCGAACACACCGGCCGACCGGCGGCCCCCACCGCCGCCGAGCAGCACGAAGGAGCGGCCGTGCGGGCCGACAGCGACACCGTCCCCTCGCCGCGCACCCCGCCGCCCGGCGACCACCCGGCCGGCGCCGCCCCGCTCGGCCGCCCCGCCAACCCGGTCGAGGCGGTGCCCTGGGTACTGCGGGTCGCCGCCGAGTCCACCTGGCGGCTGCTGCTGCTCGGTTTCGCGCTCTACGTGCTCTTCCGGGTCATCGACACCCTGCGCCTGGTCGCCTTCGCGGTGGTCGCCGCGCTGCTGATCTCCGCGCTGCTCGAACCCACCGTCTCCTGGCTGCGCCGCCACCGCGTGCCGCGCTCGCTGGCCGCCGCCGGCACCTTCCTCTCCGGCGTGGCCGGGATCGGACTGGTCGGCTGGTTCGTGGTCTGGCAGGTCTCCAGCAACCTCGACTCGGTCACCGGCAAGGTGCAGGCGGGTGTCCGGCAGCTGCGCGACTGGCTGGTCACCGGGCCGTTCCACCTGACCCAGGATCAGATCGACAACTTCACCAACCAGATCACCGCCGCCATCGGCAGCAACTCCGAGCAGCTCACCTCGGCCGGCTTCACCGGCGTCACCATCGCCGTCGAACTGCTCACCGGGGTGGTGCTCACCGCCTTCACCACCTTCTTCCTGCTCTACGACGGCGCCCGGGTCTGGTCCTGGGTGCTGCGCGGCCTGCCCCGGCACTCCCGCTACGCGATGGCCGGCGCCGGACCCAAGGCCTGGGCGACCCTGACCGCCTACGTCCGCGGCACCGTCGCCGTCGCCTTCATCGACGCGCTGTGCATCGGCATCGGCATCGAACTGCTCGGCGTGCCGCTGGCCATGCCGCTCGCGGTGATCATCTTCCTGGGGGCGTTCGTCCCGCTGGTCGGCGCGCTGGTCACCGGCGCGATCGCGGTCCTGATCGCGCTGGTCACCGTCGGGCCGTTCACCGCGCTGATGGTGCTGGTCGTCCTGGTCGCCGTCCAGCAGATCGAGGGCCACGTGCTGCAGCCGCTCATCCTCGGCCGCGCGGTGCGGGTCCACCCGCTCGGCGTGGTGCTCGGCGTCGCCGCCGGGTCGATCATCGGCGGCATCGCCGGCGCGATCGTCGCCGTCCCGCTGATCGCCGTCACCAACACCGTGGTCGGCCACCTGCGCCGCCGCAACGCCGCGGGCCAGGAGGTCTTCGAGGCCATCGAGGAGGCCCGCCACCACCAGTCCGCCTGAACACGCGAAAGGTCCGCCCGCGGGGACGAGTTCTCCCCGGGGCGGACCTTTCGGTACGTCAGGCCAGCTGGGCCTCGGCGTCCAGCACCGCGGCGACGGCCTGGACGGTGGCGGCGATCTTCACCGACGCCTGGATGACCTCGCGGTCGACGCCGGCCTTGCGCAGGACGCCCTCGTGGGAGTCCAGGCACTGGCCGCAGCCGTTGATCGCGGAGACCGCGAAGCACCACAGCTCGAAGTCGACCTTGTCGACGCCCGGGTTGCCGATGATGTTCATCCGCAGACCGGCCCGCATCGTCCCGTACTCCTTGTCGGAGAGCAGGTGCAGCGTCCGGTAGTAGACGTTGTTCATCGCCATGATCGCGGCCGCGCCCTTCGCGGCCTCGTAGGCCTCGGGCTTCAGGTACGACCGGGCCTCGGGCTCCAGCTCGCGCAGGACGATCGGCGAGCGGGTGGCCATCGCGCAGGCCAGCACGGTGCCCCAGAGCTGCTGCTCGGGGAGGTCGGAGTTGCCGATCACCGAGCCGAGGTTGAGCTTGAGGTCCTTGGCGTAGTCCGGCAGCGCGGCCTTGAGTTCGTCGAGGGCCATCGGGTCAGCCGGCCAGCAGGGCCTGCGCGTCGAGGGTGTCCTCGCCCTTGGTCCAGTTGCACGGGCACAGCTCGTCGGTCTGCAGGGCGTCGAGCACCCGCAGGACCTCCTTGGGGTTACGGCCGACCGAGCCGGCGGTCACCATGACGAACTGGATCTCGTTGTTCGGGTCCACGATGAAGACGGCGCGCTGGGCGGTGCCGTCCGCGCCCTCGACGCCGCAGTCCCGCATCAGCTCGTGCTTGACGTCGGCGAGCATCGGGAACGGCAGGTCGCGCAGGTCCTTGTGGTCCTTGCGCCAGGCGTGGTGGACGTACTCGGAGTCGCCGGAGACGCCGAGGATCTGGGCGTCGCGGTCGGCGAACTCGTCGTTCAGCTTGCCGAAGGCGGCGATCTCGGTCGGGCAGACGAAGGTGAAGTCCATCGGCCAGAAGAAGACGACCTTCCACTTGCCCTCGTAGGACTTGTGGTTGATCTCGGCGAACGCGGTCGCGGCGTCGAGGTCCACGCAGGCGTTCAGCTCGAACTCGGGGAACTTGTCACCGATGGTCAGCACGTTCGCTTCTCCAGGGTCTGAGATGAGGGTTGTCCGGATTGCGGACACACCCACCCTGGCACAGGCGCACTGATCAGTGAAATCGGCTCCGGCGTGCGACCTGATAGGCAAGTCCGATCAGTGCGGCAGACTGGGAGGAGCACCCGTCCGGCCGGCAGAGAGCGACCCGTGAAGAGCACCACCCCCCGCACCCCCACCGTCGCCCAGCTGCGGGCGTTCGCCGCGGTCGCCGAGCACCGGCACTTCCGGGAGGCCGCCGCCGCGATCGGCACCAGCCAGCCCGCGCTGTCCGGGGCGGTGGCCGCGCTGGAGGAGACGCTCGGCGCGCAGCTGGTGGAGCGCACCACCCGGCGGGTGGTGATCACCCCGCTCGGGGAGCGGGTCGCCGCGCACTCACGCCGGGTGCTGGCCTCGCTGCACGCGCTGACCGAGGAGGTGGAGGCCGCCCGCCGCCCGTTCACCGGCCCGCTGCACCTCGGCGTGATCCCCACCGTCGCGCCCTACCTGCTGCCGGCCGTGCTGCGGCTGGTCCGCGACTCCTACCCGGAGCTGGAACTGCACGTCCACGAGGAGCGCACCCCGTCGCTGCTGGAGGGGCTGGCCGTCGGACGGCTGGACCTGCTGCTGCTCGCCCTGCCCGCGGGCGGGGCCGCGCCGGTGCGCGAACTCCCGCTGTTCGACGAGGACTTCGTCCTGGTGGTGCCGCCCGAGCACGAGCTCGCCGGGCGGATCGACGTGCCCCGGGACGTGCTGCTCGACCTGGACGTGCTGCTGCTGGAGGAGGGCCACTGCCTGCGCGACCAGGCGCTCGACATCTGCCGGGAGGCGGGCGCCGAGACGGCCGGCGGCACCACCCGCGCGGCGGGCCTGTCCACCCTGGTCCAGCTGGTCGCGGGCGGCCTCGGCGTCACCCTGCTGCCCGCCACCGCGCTCGACGTCGAGGCCGGGCGCACCGACCGCCTCGCCGCGGTCCGCTTCGCCCACCCCACCCCCGGCCGCCGCATCGGCCTCGCCCACCGCCCGGGCTCCGCCCGCACCCCCGAGTACGACCGCTTCGCCACCGCCCTGCGCCAGGCCCTGGCGGGACTCCCGGTCCGGATCACCGCCTGACGGGAGTCGCTGCGCGACGGCCGTTCGGCAGGGAGGACATGACGGGTCGTCTCCCGCCGGCGCGGAGCGGGTTCCCGGGTATCGGGCGGAGTGGGCGCCGGGCCGGTGGCGCGCGCCGCCTGACGGACCGTCGGCGCGCGGAGCGGGGCCGGCCGACGTGGTTCCGGGTGGGCCGGTTGGGTGACGGTTCGCCGGATCGCCACCTGGCCGGATGCATGACGCTCCGGCGGGGCGGGGCATAACCGTCTCGGCAGCTCGGAGGAGGGGGTGGGACGTGTACGTGTCGCGGATCAGGGTGTCCGGAATGAAGTGCTTCGGCGGGCCGCGCGAGGTGGATCTGGCGATCCCCGACGGGCCCGGCTGGACGGTGCTGGCGGGGCCGAACGGGAGCGGGAAGAGCACCCTGCTGCGGGCCGTGGGGATGGCGCTCGGCGCGGTGGAGGCGGGCCCGGAGGAGCGCTGGCTCGCGGACGGCTACCGGGAGGCGTGGGTGGAGGCGGAACCGGCCCCGCGCTGGCGGATCGGCGACCCGCCCGCCCGGGCCCGGGCCCGGTACGTCGGCCGCGGCGACGGCCCGCAGGTGCGGCTCGCCGCGGAGCTGCTGGACGGCGAGGTGCTGCCCAACGGCTGGCGGGTCACCGACCCGGAGCGGCAGTACGTGGCCCGCGGCGGCCTGGAGGTCCCGCTGGACGAGCTCGGCGACGGCATCGCCGCGCTCGCCCGGCTGGTCAGCGCCGTCGCCGCGGACCACCGCCCCGGCCCGGTACTGCTCGACGACGTGGACCGGCAGCTGCACCCGGCGTGGCAGCAGCGGATCGGGCCGTGGCTGACCGAGCACTTCCCGCAGGCCCAGTTCGTGGTGGCCACCCACAGCCCGTACGTCTGCCAGGCCGCCGACCCGGGCGCGCTGGTGCACCTGCCCGACCCGGCGGAGGACCGGGCGCCGTACCGCCTCGACGAGGAACTGCACCAGCGGGTGCTGTACGGCAGCGGGGACGACACCGCGCTGTCCGAGCTGTTCGGGCTGCCCAGCGCCTACTCTCCGGCCGCCGAGGCCGAACGGCGGCTGCTGGTGCGGCTGGAGCGCAAGATGTACGCGGGACAGGCCACCGACGCGGAGGTGGCCGCGTACCGGGAGCTCGGCGCCAAGCTGAACAGCTCGCTGACCGCCCGGGTCGACGAGGTCACCGCGCGGCTGCTCGGCCGGGACCGGTGATCCCGCTCCAGCGGCCGCCGCTGCAGCCGAGGCTGGCCGCCGAACTCGACCGCGCCACCGCCGGGATACGCGCCGCCGGGCCGAACACCGCCTCCGGCCGCGCCGCCTGGCGCAAGGCCGTCCGCCCCAAGGCCCAACTCCGGCTGCTGCTGCGGCAGATGGCGCCCGGCCTGGAACGGTGCATGTACTGCGGGGACAACCTGGGCACCGACATCGACCACTTCGAGCCGATCGCCCAGGCGCCGCTGCGCACCTTCGACTGGCAGAACCACCTGCTGGCCTGCGCGCACTGCAACAGCAACCGCAAGCGCGACCGCTTCCCGCGCGACCCGGCCACCGGCGACCACCTGCTGGTCGACCCCTGCCGCGAGGACCCCGCCGACCACCTGCGGCTCTACCTGGAATCCGGCGAGTACGACCCGCTGACCGCCAAGGGCGAGGCCACCATCGAGGTGTTCGGCCTCAACGAGCGGCCCGAACTGGTCCGCGGCCGGCGGATGATGTTCGCCGTGGTCAAGGCGCTGCTGCTGACCTGGCGCGGCGCCGAGCCGGCCGAGGCCGCCGAGTACGCGGCGGCGCTGCGCGAACTCCACCACGCCGACGTGCTGCGCACCGTGCTGGGGCTGCGCCGGATCCCCCCGCTGGCCGCCGTGGTGCTCGGCGAGCCGGTGCTCGCCGCGCTCGACGAACTCATCGCGAACGGCGAGAGGTTCAAGGCCTGACCCGACGTCAGATCCGCTGCTCGAACCAGACCACCTTGCCCGCGCCCAGCCGGGTCGCGCCCCAGCGGTCCGCGCACCTGGCCACTATCTGCAGGCCGCGCCCGCGCTCCTCCTCCGGGCCGGCCCGGCGGGTGCGGGGCAGCGCTGCCGAGTCGTCGCCGACCTCGCAGCGCAGCACGGTGGTGCGCACCAGCCGCAGGGTGACCGGGCGGGTGGCGTGCTGGATCGCGTTGGTGACCAGTTCGGAGACCATCAACTCGCAGCTCTCGGACAGGTGTTCCAGGCCCCAGCGGCGCAGCGCGTGGCCGGCCAGGCGGCGCGCCCGGCCGGGGGTCTCGTGCCGGGGCTGGAGGTACCAGTAGGCGACGTCCTCGGCCGGGATGCCGTCGAAGGCGGCGGCCAGCAGCGCGATGTCGTCGGCCCGGTCGCCGGCCGGCAGGATCCGCAGCGCCTCCTGGCAGAGCTGGTCGGGGGTCAGCCGGTGCGCGCCGGCGAGGCGGTCGCGCAGCAGGTCCAGGCCGGTGCCGAGCGGGCGACGGCGGGTCTCCACCAGGCCGTCGGTGAACAGCAGCATCGCCGAGCCGGGCGGCGCGGGCAGCTCCACCGAGGAGAAGTCCACCCCGCCGACGCCGATCGGCGCGCCGGGCGGCAGCTCCAGCAGCCGGCTCTCGCCGTCCGGGCCGACCAGCACCGGCGGGACGTGCCCGGCGTTGGCGATCACCACCCGGTTGGTGATCGGGTCGTACACCGCGTACACACAGGTCGCCAAGTGGTGCTCGCGGCCCAGGCGTTGGGCCTGCTCGTCGAGGTGGTACAGCACCTCGTGCGGCGGCAGGTCGAGGCCGGCCAGGGTCTGCGCGCTGGTGCGCAGCTGGCCCATCACGGCGGCCGAGGTCAGCGAGTGGCCCATCACGTCGCCGACGATCAGCGCCACCCGGTTGCCCGGCAGCGGGATCGAGTCGTACCAGTCGCCGCCGACCTGCGCGCCGCGCTCGCCCGGCAGGTAGCGGTGGGCCAGGCGCACCCCGTGCGGCTGCGGCAGGTGCGCGGGCAGCATCGAGCGCTGCAGCTCGTCGGCGATCTCCCACTCGCGGGTGTAGCGCAGCGCGGTGTCGGCGGCCAGACCGGCGTGGGTGGCCAGGTGGGCGGCGGTCGCGGTGTCCGCCGGGTCGAAGGCGGCCGGGCGGCCGGCCACCGGACGGCGGATCAGCAGCAGCATCCCCAGCACCGCCTGACGCCCGTGCAGCGGCAGCGCCAGCAGCGCCGTGCCCGCCGCCAGTCGGCCCAGCGTCCTGGTGCCCAGCAGTTCGGCGAGCAGACCGTGCCGGGCCGTCGCCGCGGCGGCGTCCAGCACCACCGGCCCGGCCGCGACCCGCCGCTCCAGGGCCTGCTCCAGCGCCCCGCCGGGAAGCACCGGGCGCGCCCCGGAGCCCCGGCCCAGCCGGGTGCCCCGGGTGTGCAGCACCCGCAGGGCCGCGGGCCGTCCCGGGTCGCGTTCGACGTCCGGCAGCGGGTCGCGGACGAACACCGCCAGGGCGTCCGCCAGCGTGGGCACCAGCACCCGGCCGAGGTCGCGCAGGGTGGCGCGTAAGTCCAGCGAGTCGTTGATCTGCCGCGCCGCGGCGTCCAGGTACGCCAGCCGCTCCGCCAGCTGCGGCGGTCCGTCGGCACGCGGGGTCGCCCGCCCGGGCGGCGGGTGCCGCTGGACGGGGACGGCGGGCGGCTGCCCCGCCAGGGACTCCAAGTGGTCGCGCACGGGCTGCCCGATCTGCAGACGAAGGCTAGGAGGGCTGGTGACGGCCGGTCAGCCGGTGCGGCGACAGCGCAGGAACAGCTGGGTCTCCGGCGGCACCGCACTGCCCGCCGGGGCGTACGACCGGCCGTCCACCCGTTCCACCGCGAACCCGCGGTGCTCCAGCAGCCCGGCCAGCTCCTCGCGCAGGTAGCCGGTCACCCGGACCTCCTGGTCCAGGAACGGCAGCGGCGCGTCGTCCAGGTCCGCCTCCACCATGCCGACGGCCAACAGGCCGCCCGGGCGCAGCAGTTCGCGTACCCCGCCGAGCACCTCGGCGATCTCCGCGCGGGGCAGCATCAGCAAGGAGAAGAACGCCGCGGCGGCGTCCAGTGTTCCCGCCCCGGACGGACCCAACTCCGGTACGCCCCAAGCGGATCCGGCGCGTTCGGTAGCCAGGTCGACGATGTCCAGCCGGTGGAAGTCCGCGGTCGGCGCGGCCGCCCGGGCCTGCGCCAGCATGCCCTCGGAGAGGTCGACGCCGGTCACCCGCAGCCCGCCCTCGGCGAGCTGCCGGGCGGTCGGTTCGCCCGCCCCGCAGCCGACGTCCAGCACCCGGGCACCGGCCGGCAGCTCGGCCAGCAGCCAGTCACCGCACTCCAGTTGGCCCGACCTGGCCGGAAACACCTCTTGGTAGCGAGGGCCGATGGCATCGAACGCGGCGGCCTGGCGACCGCGTGCCGCCCGCCGCACCGCCGCCGCGGACGCCGGGTCGGCGGCGGCGGGGTCTGAAGTCTGTTCGTCCGTCACGATGACCTAGGCACCTCTCCCGCGCGCTGTCCTGCCCTACCCGTCGTGGCCCGTTCTCCGCTCCCGACCCTGGCCTTCGAGGATAAACGCGATCACCGCACGGTGGAGTCCGTTTCCGGTCAACCCGTGGTCGGTTGGGCGAATATCGCCCGCCAGGCGAAGCACACCGGTGCCCGCCGGGTAGCGCGCCACCCTCCCGCACGCCGCATGGCGCGGCCCCGCCATCCCCCCTGACCAGCCGTCTCGTCGGATCAACGGTCCCCGCGCCTGCGTTTATCGAACGTCAATCGCCGCCTGTCACAGTCTTCTCAGCGCCGGGGAAGCGTCAAAGCGTTCCCGCAGCCGGGGGGCTGCGGGGACGCTGACGCTCCCGGGGGAACGGCACCCGGCTCGGGGGGGACCTGGGGGGGAACGGGTGCTAAGGCGCAGGGGGAAGGGAGGGCTCGGTGTGCTGCTCGATGAGGCCCTGTACGGGGAGGGCCTCGGGCACACCGAGCCGCGTGAACACCGCAAGCGCCTCCTGAAGACACGCCAGCCCGCGCGCGGGCTGCCCCGACTTCAGGAGCGCCTCGCCCAGCGCCGCGTTGGCCATGCCCTGGCAGTACGCGGCCTCGATCTCCTGGGCGATCGACAGGGACTCCTCGGCCGCCTCGGCCGCCTGCGCGAACTGACCGTCCGCCAGCAGGCACGCCGCCAGCCGCGCCAGCGAGTAGCCCTCCCAGATCGGATGCTGCTGCGCCCGGTACAGCTGGTGCGCCTCCCGCAGGTGGACCGCCGCCTCGCCCGGTGACCCGGTCGAGCGCAGCACCACGCCCAACTGGTAGAGCGTGTCCGCCAGGCACGGCGCGTTGCCGGACGCCCGGGCCGCCGTCACCGCCTCGCGGGCGGCACCGACCGCCTCCTCGTGCCGGTCCAGGCCGACGTACGCGCGCGCCATGTTGGCGAGCAGCCGGGCCTCGCTGATCGTCGCGCCGACGCTGCGGCTCATCGCGTGCGCCTGCTGGTAGAACGGCAGCGCCTCGGCCGGCCGGCCGGCCATGATCAGGACGATCGCCAGGGCGTTCGCGGTCGAGATGCACAGCAGGGTGGGCTGCTCGGCCGGCTGCAGGGCGAGGCTCTCGCGCAGCGCCGCCTCGGCGCCCGCCAGGTCGCCCTCCACCCGGTGGATCTGGCCCAGCGCGTGGTGCACCCGGGCGAGGGTGGCGGTGTCCTGCTGGGCGGTGGCGTTGACCGCGGCCGCCCGCACCATCCGGTGGATCCGCGGCGCCAGGGTCGGGTCCTCGACCAGCGCGGACAGCAGCAGGACCAGGTCCACCGCCGGGCGCAGCACGTCCAGCGGCGCGCCCGCGGCGGCCTCGACGCTGCTCAGCAGCACCGCGTTCTCCGAGCGGAGCCAGCCGCGCGCGCCGTCGCTGTCCGGGAAGGACACCCCGGCCGAGCGGGTGCGGTGCAGCGTCTCGGTCAGCATGTCGTCGGGCTCGATCACCTGGGCGGCGTTCTGCATGGTGGCCAGCAGCACGTCGAGCAGCCGCAGCAGGGCGGCCTGCTGCTCGCCGACGTCGCCGAGCTTGGCGTTCTGCCGCTGGGCGTACAGCCGCAGCAGGTCGTGGTAGCGGTAGCGGCCAGGGGTGAAGCACTCCAGCATGTTCGCCTCGACCAGGGCCTCGGCGAGGTCCTCGGCCTCCTGTTCGGCGGTGCCGAGCAGGGCGGCGACGGCGGTCAGCGGCAGGTCGGGGGAGTCCACCACCGACAGCAGCCGGAACGCCCGGGCCTCCTGCGGCCGCAGCTGCGCGTAACCGAGTCCCAGGGTGGTCTCCACGGCGAGGTTGCCGAGCTGGAGCTCCTGGAGCCGGTTGCGCTGGTCCGCTAACCGCCGGGCGAGGTCCGACACGCTCCAGCGCGGCCGGCTGGCCAGCCGCGCCGCGGCGATGCGCACCGCCAGCGGCAGGAACCCGCACGAGGTCACCACCGCAAGTGCCGCCTCCGGTTCGGCCGCCACCCGCTCGACCCCGACGATCGCCGAGAACAGCGCCAGCGCCTCCTCGGGCGTCAGCTCCTCGATGTCCACCAGGTGCGCGCCGGGGATCTCGGCCAGCCGGGAGCGGCTGGTGACCATCACGGCGTTGCCCGACACTCCGGGGATCAGCGGCGTCAACTGCTGGGCGTCCCGGGCGTTGTCGAGCAGGATCAGCATCCGCTTGTCGGCGAGCAGCGAGCGGTACAGCGCCGCGCGCTGCTCCAGCGAGTCCGGGGCGTCGGAGGTGCCCAGGGCGTGCAGGAAGTCGCCGAGCACGACCGCCGGGTCGGCCGGCGAGGCGCCGGCGCCGCGCAGGTCGACGTAGAGCTGGCCGTCCGGGAAGTCCGGCCGCAGGCTGTGCGCCACGTGCACCGCCAGGGTGGTCTTGCCGACCCCGCCGATTCCGGCCAGCGAGGTCACCACGACGGCTTGGCCGGATCCCGCCCTCAGCACGTCGCGCAGCTCGCTGACCACCTTCGAGCGTCCGCTGAAGTCCGAGACGTCGGCCGGGAGTTGGGCGGGCGGAAGGAACGGGGTGGCGTCCTCGGCGACGGCCTTCGCCGGGGTCGCCAGGGCGGCCATCAGCTCGGGGTCGCCGGCCAGGATGCGGGCGTGCATCGCCGCCAGCCCGCTGCCCGGCTCCACGCCGAGCTCCTCGATCAGCAGCTTGCGGGTGTCCGCGTAGACGCCCAGCGACTCGGCCTGCCGGCCGCTGCGGTACAGCGCCAGCATCAGCAGCTCGCGCAGCCCTTCGCGCAGCGGGTAGGCGGCCGAGAGCGAGTTGAGCTCGGCGACCACCTCGGCGTGCAGGCCGATCTCCAGCGCCATGGCGCAGCGCTCCTCGGCGACCGCGAGCTGGCGCTCCGTCAGCCGGCCGCGCTGGGCCTCCGCGTACGGCCCGGGCACCCCGGGCAGCGGACGGCCGCTCCAGCGGGCCAGCGCGGACACCAGCCCGTCGTGGGCGGCCCGGAAGTCCCCCTCGGTGCGGGCGTTCGCCGCGTCGGCGACCTGCTGTTCGAAGACCGCGAGGTCCAGGGCGTCGGCCGGGATCCGCAGGGCGTAGCCGTCGCTGACCGAGACCAGGACCTCGGAGGGCCGGCGGCTGGCCCGGTTCGGCTCCAGGACGGACCGGAGCCGGGAGATGTAGGTGCGCAGTGCGGCGACCGCCTGCGGCGGCGTCCGTTCGCCCCAGATGCCGTCCACCAGGTCGTCGGTGGTCACCGGACGGCCCTCGCTGAGCAACAGGGCGACCAGTACCGCCTGTTGCTGGGGCGAGCCGAGAGCCAACTGTGCGTCACCACGCCACGCCTGGACAGGGCCGAGCACTTGGAAGCGCAGCGCGTCGGCGGAGCGCGTCCCTTGTAGCTCCATGTCCTCCCCTGTGGCCGATGAACCGTCTGCTTCCCACTCTGACACCGGTCGTGTGGGGGCGTCAGCTTATGAGGAAGCGCGCAAACATCCACCAAGCGGGTGCGCGGTGGGACGTTTATAAGACATTTAGCGGTGCCTAGGATACTGTCCGCGCGCCCGGGGACAGCCTTCCGGGCGTTCCACGCCCTTGAATGGAAAGGCGGCCCACCCCATGGCCGACGACACCACCACGCCCGTTCCCGTGGCCGCCGAGGCGACCCCGGCCCCGGTCGAGCACACCGCCGCCCCGGCCGACCCGAACGCGATCGAGCACGCCCTGGAGGTGCTGGCCGAGCAGCCGGCCGCCCCCGAGACGGAGCTCCCGGTCACCGGCGACAAGAAGACCGACGAGACCTTCGAGCCGCTCGGCACCGTCACCAACTGCCCCTGATCTCCGGTGGCCGAAAAGCCCCGGTCCGCTTGCGGGCCGGGGCTTTCGCCGTCAGGGCGTCACTGCGCCGAGCGGACCCGCAGGTTGGTGATCAGCGGGCCGTCGGTCACCTCGGCGAAGAAGTCGTTGCCCTTGTCGTCCACCACGATGAACGCCGGGAAGTCCTCGACCTCGATCCGCCAGACCGCCTCCATGCCGAGCTCGGGGTACTCCAGCACCTCGACCTTCTTGATGCAGTCCTGGGCGAGCCGGGCCGCCGGGCCGCCGATCGAGCCCAGGTAGAAGCCGCCGTGCTCGTTGCAGGCCTTGGTGACCTGCTTGGAGCGGTTGCCCTTGGCCAGCATCACCATCGAGCCGCCGGCCGCCTGGAACTGGTCGACGTAGGAGTCCATCCGGCCGGCCGTGGTCGGGCCGAAGGAGCCGGAGGCGAAGCCCTCGGGGGTCTTGGCCGGGCCCGCGTAGTACACCGGGTGGTCCTTCATGTACTGCGGCATGCCCTCGCCCGCGTCCAGGCGCTCCTTGATCTTGGCGTGCGCGATGTCGCGGGCCACCACCAGGGTCCCGGTGAGCGAGAGCCGGGTCTTCACCGGGTACTTGGAGAGCTCGGCGCGGACCTCGGCCATCGGGCGGTTCAGGTCGACCCGGACCACGTCGTCGTCGAGGTGCTCGTCGGTGGTCTCCGGCAGGTACTTCGCCGGGTCGGTCTCCAGCTGCTCCAGGAAGACGCCCTCGGCGGTGATCTTGCCGAGCGCCTGGCGGTCGGCCGAGCAGGAGACCGCCATCGCGACCGGCAGCGAGGCGCCGTGCCGGGGCAGGCGGATCACCCGGACGTCGTGGCAGAAGTACTTGCCGCCGAACTGGGCGCCGATGCCGATCTTCTGGGTCAGCTCGAAGACCTTCTGCTCCAGCTCCAGGTCGCGGAAGCCGTGCCCGGTCCTCGCGTCGCCGCCGGTCGGCAGGTTGTCCAGGTAGTGCGCGGAGGCGTACTTGGCGGTCTTCAGCGCGAACTCCGCGCTGGTGCCGCCGACCACGATCGCCAGGTGGTACGGCGGGCAGGCCGCGGTGCCCAGCGAGCGGATCTTCTGCTCCAGGAAGGAGAGCATCGACGACTCGTTGAGGATCGCCTTGGTCTCCTGGTACAGGTACGACTTGTTCGCCGAGCCGCCGCCCTTCGCCATGAACAGGAACTTGTAGGCGTCCCCGTCGGTGGCGTACAGCTCGATCTGGGCCGGCAGGTTGTTGCCGGTGTTCTTCTCGTCCCACATGGTCACCGGCGCCATCTGCGAGTAGCGCAGGTTCAGCTTGGTGTACGCGTCGTACACGCCGCGCGCGATGGCGGACTCGTCGGCGCCCGGGGTCAGCACGTTCTGCCCGCGCTTGCCCATCACGATCGCGGTGCCGGTGTCCTGGCACATCGGCAGGATGCCGCCGGCCGAGATGTTGACGTTCTTCAGCAGGTCCAGCGCCACGAAGCGGTCGTTCGGGCTGGACTCCGGGTCGTCCAGGATGCGGCGCAGCTGGGCCAGGTGGGCCGGGCGCAGGTAGTGCGAGATGTCGTGCATCGCCTCGGCGGTGAGCAGCCGCAGCGCCTCCGGCTCGACCTGCAGGAAGGTGCGTCCGCCGGCCTCGAAGGTGGAGACGCCCTCGGAGGTGAGCTTGCGGTACGGCGTGGTGTCCGCACCGAGCGGGAGCAGGTCGCTGTAGGCGAACTCTGGAGCCATGGGGAAGATCCTCAGTTCTTTCTTCGGCTTCGTCGACGAGGCACCGTCCAGGGTAGGCGCTGCGGGAGCGGCCCCGGCGGGCAGGTAAGCCTGCGTGACGGGGGTCACGCGCTTTGCGTCGAACCATCGTTCGGGCGGCGGGCGTGCTCGCTAGGCTTGTGACGTGGACAACTCTCCCGCGCAGCACCCGCAGGGCCAGCAGCCCGCGCCGAAGCCGAACCACCCCGCCCCGGCCGCCGAGCTGCGGGCCTCGGACGCCGACCGCGAGCGTGTCGCCGACCTGCTGCGCGACGCCTACGCCGAGGGCCGGCTCACCGTCGACGAGCACGCCGAACGCATCGAGGCGGCCTACACCGCCCGCACCTTCGGCGAGTTGGAGCCGCTCACCCGCGACCTGCCGAACCACCCCGGCGCGGTCCGGCACGACCTGACCAAGCCCCCGCTGGAGGCCCCGGCCGCCGCCCCGCGGCCGCCGCTGCCCCCGGCCCGGGCCGAAGCGCCCACCATGGTCGCGGTGTTCGGCGGCGCCACCCGCAAGGGCCGCTGGCGGGTCGGGTCCCACCTGAAGGCCGTCGCGGTCTTCGGCGGCGTGGAGATCGACCTCAGCGACGCGGTGTTCGAGTCGCCCGAGGTGGTGATCGAGGTGGTCGCGGTCTTCGGCGGCGTGGAGATCAAGGTCCCCGAGAACGTCAGCCTGCACGGGAGCGGCACCGGGATCTTCGGCGGCTTCGAGGTCCGCGAGCAGACCGCCGCCGACCCGTACGCCCCGGTGGTGCGGCTCAAGGGCGCCGCGGTCTTCGGCGGCGTCGAGGCCAAGCCGGCCCGCGGCAAGAAGCTCCGCGAGTGGGTCCGCCGACAGCTGGAGGGCTGACCGGCCGGGCTGACCAGCGGTGTTCCGACGGAGCGTCAACTCGCTTCGCGGCACTCGTTGTTGCCTCGAGTGCAGGCTGTAGCCGGATGCGTGCGGTGTGCATGAATCGGTGAGTGGCGGGGTAGTTCCAATCGCACATCACTCCTGTACGGCTGTGACCCCGCGGGTCGGCGACGGTGCCACGGCGGGAGCACGGGGCAGTCGGGCAGGAGGCGACCCATCCCCGAGCCGTGAGCCTGGTCAGGAGTAACCGTGCTGCATCCGATCGAGTCCAGCGCACCAGCCGCCGCCCGCCGCCCGGCGGCGCCGCCCGACCTGGACGACAGCCCCTGGCACACCGGCGCCGCCTGCCGCAGCGACGAGGCCGGGCTGTTCTTCGCGCCCTCCAAGGAGCCGACGGCCGCCCGGTTGTCCCGCGAGGAGCAGGCCAAGCGGGTGTGCGCCCGCTGTCCGGTCCTGCTGGAGTGCCGCGAGCACGCCCTCGCCCAACCCGAGCCGTACGGCGTCTGGGGCGGCCTGACCGCCGCCGAACGCCGCGTCGTCCTCGCCAGGAGGCGCCGCCGCGAGGCGGAGATCCGCGACGCGCGGAGGCTGAGCACCCGGATAGCCGGCTGACAGGACGACGACAGGGGCGCCGGGGGAGGTCCCCCGGCGCCCCTGTCGTCCGCCGTCGTCCGCTCGCGGAGCGTCAGTTCGCCCGGTCGAAGTCGATCGCGCTGTAGGCCCGCAGCTTCGCCAGCTTGTGGGTGGAGTCGATCTGCCGAATCGTTCCGCTCTTCGAGCGCATGACCAGCGACGAGGTGGTCGCGGTCTCCTGGCGGTAGTGGACGCCGCGCAGCAACTCGCCGTCGGTGATGCCGGTGGCGACGAAGAACACGTTCTCGCCGCTGACCAGGTCGTCCGTGCTGAGCACCCGGTCCAGGTCGTGGCCGGCGTCGAGCGCCTTCTGCCGCTCCGCCGCGTCCTTGGGCCACAGCCGGCCCTGGATGACGCCGCCCATGCACTTCATCGCGCAGGCCGCGATGATGCCCTCCGGGGTGCCGCCGACACCCATCAGCAGGTCGATGCCGGTGCCCTCGCGGGCGGCCATGATGGCGCCGGCGACGTCGCCGTCGGAGATGAACTTGATCCGGGCGCCGGCCTCGCGGATCTCCCGGACCAGGTCGTCGTGGCGGGGCCGGTCGAGCACCACCACGGTGACGTCCTCGACGGCGGAGCCCTTGGCCTTGGCGACCCGGCGGATGTTGACCGCGGCGGGGGCGGTGATGTCCACGTAGTCGGCGGCCTCGGGGCCGCAGACCAGCTTGTCCATGTAGAAGACCGCGCTGGGGTCGAACATGGTGCCGCGGTCGGCGACCGCCAGCACCGCGACGGCGTTGTTCATGCCCTTCGCGGTCAGCGTGGTCCCGTCGACCGGGTCGACCGCGACGTCGCACTCGGCGCCGGTGCCGTCGCCGACCCGCTCGCCGTTGTAGAGCATCGGGGCCTCGTCCTTCTCGCCCTCGCCGATGACGACGACGCCGTTCATCGAGACGGTCGAGACGAGGGTGCGCATGGCCTTGACGGCCGCGCCGTCGGCGCCGTTCTTGTCGCCGCGGCCGACCCAGCGGCCGGCGGCCATCGCCGCGGCTTCGGTGACCCGGACCAGTTCGAGGGCGAGGTTGCGGTCGGGGGCCTCCGGGGCGACCTCCAGAGCGCGGGGAAGTGCATGCGGGTACTGCGTGGTCATCGTCGTGACCTCTCTGTACGCGACGGCCAGTGAGCGCCCGGCCACTGCCTGGCAGGAACGCTGCGTTGAGGGTGCTGCGATCGTATCCGCACGTGGGACCGGCGTCTGTGGCGCACTCCCCGGCGCACCGCGACAGGACCCCGGGGGCGGCGGCCGGTGCACGGGTCGGGCATAAGCGACGCCTACCATGTGCGGGTGGCAGGCAACAGCAGCAACAGGGGCCGTCAGACGGTGCGGGACATGGTCCTGTCCATGGCGGCGATCGGCGTCGTGGTGGCGATCGGGTACTTCAGCATCCCGAGCGCCGAGAGCAAGGACGGGGTGCACCCCGTCTCGTACCGGGTCGAGCTGGCCTCGGCGAAGCGCGCCGCCCCGTACCCGCTGCTCGGCCCGGAGGGCTTGCCGGACGGCTGGCGGGCCACTTCGGTCAGCTACGCCAAGGACAAGCAGGGCCACAACGTCTGGCACCTCGGCTTCAACACCCCGACCGGCCAGTACGCGGCGATCGAGCAGAGCGACGGCAGCGCGGACGCCGTGGTGGCGGAGAACGTCCCCGGCGGCAGGCCGGACGGCAGCTCCAGCGTCGCCGGCCAGGAGTGGCAGCGCGTCCAGGGCGACCGCTACCGGGCGCTCACCCGCCCCAGCGGCAGCGCCACCACGGTGCTCACCGGCACCGCCTCGTACGAGGAACTCGCGCAGCTCGCCCAGTCGCTGAAGTAGCGTCGGCGCCGGGAGACGCACGAAGGGCCGCCGCCGCGGCGGGGGCCCTTCGCGTCGCACGCACCGGATCAGACGGTGGTGACGACCTGCTCGTAGGACAGGCGCGGGCTGCGCGGGAACCACGCCTCCTCGCCCGGCTTGCCGATGTTCACCACGGCCAGCACCGAGTGCTCGCCGTCGCCGAAGAACTCCTTGTTCAGGCCCTGGGCGTCGTAGCCGGTCATCGGGCCGGCGGCCAGGCCGGCCGCGCGCACGCCGATGATGAAGTAGGCGGCCTGCAGGGCGCCGTTCAGGGTGGCGGAGGCCTCGCGCACCGGGCGCTCGGAGAAGAACATGTCCTTGGCCTGCGGGAAGTGCGGCAGCTGCTCCGGCAGTTCCTCGTGGAACTCGTTGTCCGCGGCCAGGATCGCCACCAGCGGGGCGGTCAGGGTCTTCGCCTTGTTGCCGTCGGCCAGGTGCTGCACGAGGCGCTCGCGGGCCTCCGTGGAGCGGACCAGGACCACGCGCAGCGGCTGCTGGTTGAACGCGGTCGGGCCGAACTTCACCAGGTCGTAGATCGCCTGGACCTGCTCGTCGCTGACCGGCTCGTCCGTGAAGGTGTTGGCGGTCCGGGCCTCGCGGAACAGCAGGTCCTGGGCGGCGGCGTCGAGTGCCAGGGTCATGATGTCCTACCTCAAGCTGGGGGCGGGGTTCTCGGTGCGGGCGGAGTGCCGCACGGTGCCTTCCAACTTCGGTGAACGTTAAACAATTCCTCGGGGCGATCGTGACGTGTCTCACACCGCCCCGGGCGTCACTCCCCGGCGGACTCCTCCGCCGCCAGCGCCGCGTCCAGCCGGGCCCGGGCGCCGTCCAGCCAGCGCTGGCAGACCTTCGCCAGCTGCTCGCCGCGCTCCCACAGCGCCAGCGACTCCTCCAGCGACGTCCCGCCGTTCTCCAGCCGCCGGACCACCTCCAGCAGCTCGTCCCGCGCCTGCTCGTACCCGAGCGCCTGCTCCGGAGCCGCTCCGCCGCCCTGCTGTTCTGCCATGCCGCCCAGGTTAGGCGCTGCGGCCGACAAAACCCCTCGTGGCCCGGCAAAACCGTTTGCGCCCCCGCCTACGCTGCCGGACATGAGCACCCCGAACACGCCCCGCCCGGCCCGGCCGGAGGACGCCGCGGAACTGGTCCGGCTGCGCACCCTGATGTTCGAGTCGATGCAGGGCGAGGCCCGCCCCGGCCCCTGGCAGGACACCGCACTGCGGCTGCTGACCCGTCAACTCGCCGAGCCGCTGCGACGGTTGCAGGCCTTCGTGGTCGACGACCCGGACCGCCCCGGCGCCCTGGCCAGCTGCGCGGTCGGCACCCTGGAGGAGCGGCTGCCCGCCCCCGGCCACCCGGACGGGCGGTTCGGCTTCGTCTTCAACATCTGCACCGACCCGGCCCGCCGCGGCCGCGGCCACGCCCGGGCCTGCACCGCGGCGCTGCTGGCCTGGTTCGACGAACAGCGGGTCACCCGGATCGACCTGCACGCCACCGAGGGCGGCGAGGCGCTCTACCGCAGCCTCGGCTTCCACGAGCACTCCACCGCGCTGTCCCGCCAGCGGCTGCTCGCCGACTGACCGCCCGCCGACTGGCCGCCCGCCGGCGCGCCGCCCGGCCGCCGCGGGCCCACCGTGATCCGGGCGGCCGCCCGGACGTCCTCGGCCAGCGAACGGCGAAGGTTCAGCCGGGCCCGGTAGGTGAGGGTCTTCACCGCGCCGACCCGCAGCCCGATCCGGTCGGCGATCTCGTGCGAGCTGAGGTCCTCCCAGTACTTCAGGGTCACCACCACCCGCTGACGCTCGTTCAGCACCTGCAGCGCCGCGCAGACCCGGGCCGCCTCGGCGGCGGCTATCACCGACTCCTCGACCCGCACCCCCGAGTCGCGGTCGGCGACCGCCGCCACCGCGGACTCCCGCCGGGTCGAGCGGCGCTTCTCGTGGTCGAGCAGCACATTGCGGGCGATGGTGAACATCCACGCGCCGAGATCCTTGCCGGTCCACCGATAGCCTCGAATTCCCGCCATTGCCCTGACAAAAGTGTCCTGGGCGAGATCCTCGGCCAGTGGCCGATTGGCGGTCCGGCGGAGCAGGAACGCGAGCACCGCGCCGTGATAGCGGCGGTACAGCTCCGACCAGGCATCGGGGTCACCGGACTTCGCGGCCTCGATCAGCGCGGGCGTCACCACCGGTCTGTCGGATGGGGAGGGGTCCATGCCGAACCTCCGGGAGGGCTCCGGAAAAAGGGAAGGGCCGTCACGCTACGACTCGGTACAAGGCGGTGCAAGCAGTTCGCGGGAATCACCCGCGAATGCCGCGAAAGAGGTGGAGCCGAGGGGGCTCGTTGGGATTCCCGCGAGCCGGGTTCCGAACCGCCGGGGAATTCCTGACAGTCAGTCAGGCATTTCCCCCACCCGCACGTCGAAGGCGCCGCCGGCCACCCGGGCGTGCAGCCGCTCGCCGTCCGCGACCTGCCCCGGGTCCGTCACCACCGCGCCGTCCGGCCGCTGCAGCACCGCGTACCCGCGCTCCAGCGTGGCCAGCGGCGACAGCGCCACCACCCGGGCCAGCGCGTGCCCGAGATCGGTCTGCGCATGGTCCAGGCGGTGCCCCAGCACCCGCCGGGCCCGCTCCGCCAGCGCCGCCACCTCCTCGCCGCGCGCCTCCACCGCCCGGGCCGGCGCGGCCAGCGCCGGACGGCTGCGCACCGAGGCCAGCCCCGCCAGCTCCCGGTCCACCCGGTGCTGCACGTAGCGGCGCGCCCGGTCCCGCAACTGCCGCACCCGGGCCAGCTCCTCGCCGACGTCCGGCACCACCCGCTTCGCCGCGTCGGTCGGGGTGGACGCCCGCAGGTCCGCCACGAAGTCCAGCAGCGGCTGGTCCGGCTCGTGGCCGATCGCGCTCACCACCGGGGTGGCGGCCGCGGCCACCGTACGGATCAACTCCTCGTCGGAGAACGGCAACAGGTCCTCCACGCTGCCGCCGCCGCGGGCCACCACGATCACCTCGACCTCCGGCAGGGCGTCCAGCTCGCGCACCGCCGCGCACACCTGCCGCGCCGCCTGCGGCCCCTGCACCAGCACGTTCCGCACCTCGAAGCGCACCGCGGGCCAGCGCCGCCGGGCGTTCTCCAGCACGTCCCGCTCCGCCGCCGAACCGCGGCCGGTCACCAGGCCCACGCAGCCCGGCAGGAACGGCAGCGGCTTCTTCCGGGCCTCCTCGAACAGGCCTTCGGCGACCAGCTTGCGCTTCAACTGCTCCAGCCGGGCCAGCAGTTCACCGAGCCCGACGAGCCGGATCTCGCTCGCCCGCAGCGACAGCGTGCCGCGCGCCGTGTACCACTCCGGCTTCGCGTGCACGATCACCCGCGAGCCCTCCTGCACGGCCTCCGCCACCTGCTCGAACACCGAACGGAAGCAGGTCACCGTCAGCGACACGTCCCGGTCCGGGTCCCGCAGCGTCAGGAACACCATCCCCGCCCCCGGCCGCCGGCTCAGCTGCGCGATCTGCCCCTCGACCCACACCTCGCCCAGCCGATCGACCCACCCGCCGATCAGCGCCGAAACCTTCCCCACCGGCAGCGGGGCTTCAGGAGTGCTCGGATTGGCCATACCAGCAGGCTAGCGCCGCCCCGCGACACCACGACCCGTCAGCGCGGCCCGTCCGGCACCGGCACGCCGGCGGCCCGCTCGCGCGTCGCCGCCAGCGCGTCGGTGAGCCGGTGCTTCAGCGCCCGCGACAGCGGCCGTTCGACCAGCCGGTGCACCAGCCAGGCGGCCAGCAGCATCCCGGCGGTGAGCAGCCCGACCAGCGGCCACGGCGCGATCCGGCCGTGCAGCAGCCGGATCGCCGTCCAGCCGATCTCCTCGTGCATCAGGTACAGCGGGTAGGTGAGCGCCCCGGCGATGGTCAGCCACCGGCCGCGCAGCCAGGACAACTTGCCCAGCGCGAGCGCGATCATCGCCAGGTACCCGAGCGTCATCAGCGCGATCGCGGGCATCTCGCGCATCGGGTGCCCCAGCTGGTCGCTCAGGCCGAGGCTGTAGCGGGCCACCTGGTTCACCGAGAACAGCCACGACAGCAGCACGATGCCCCACAGCAGCGGGGTCGGCCCGTGACGGTACATCAGGTACATCGCGATGCCCGCCACGAAGTACGAGGAGAACTCCGGCATCACCACGTAGTCGGCGAACGGCAGCCGCCCCGCGAACACCGAGGCCACCGACCACAGCAGGCAGAACGCCACGACCCGGCGGTAGGTCAGGCCCTTCCAGACCACCAGCGCGAACAGCAGGTAGAAGCGCATCTCCACCCAGAGCGTCCAGTACACCGCGTCCACCGAGCCGACGCCGAGCGGCTCGTGCAGCATCGTCAGGTTCAGCAGCACGTCCCGCACGTGGGCGGGATGGTGCAGCACCGGCCACAGGGTCAGCACGGCGGTGGTGGCCAGCACCGCGAACCAGTACGCCGGGTACAGCCGCACCACGCGGGAGACGAAGAACGCGCCGAGCCCGCGGCCCCAGCTGCTCATGCAGATCACGAAGCCGCTGATCAGGAAGAACAGCTCGACGCCGGTCCAGGTGTAGGTGCCGAACCGGGACGCGGTGGGGAACACCTGGGCAGTCGTGCGGCCCCACGCGTTGTGTGCGGCGTCCGGCCCGCCGCCGTAGCCCACGTAGTGGTGGAACACCACCAGCAGGGCGGCCACCAGCCGCAGTCCGTCCAGGGCGACCAGGCGGGGCCGACGGGAGATCTTCGGCGCGGCGGCGGGGAGGACCGCGCCTGTCCGTTCGGGCACGAGCGTTGTTCGCATTCCGCGCATGCTAGCGACTGTGAAACGGAATCTGCACATCCGTTCGATCTCAATTGCGACCGCGGGTCGCACCCTGCACCCCCAGGACCGTCAGGCCGGCTGCCAGCCAGATCGCGCCGACGACCTGGGCGGTGTGGGAGGCCTCGACCAGGACGGCGACGAGGACGGCGATGCCGAGCAGGGGGACGAGGACGTGGCGGGTGCGGTCGGGGGAGTGGTGGCGGACGGCGTACCAGCCGATCACCGAGGCGTGCAGGAGGACGAAGGCGGTCAGGGCGCCGACGTTGACCACCGAGGTGAGCTGGTCGAGGCCGTCGTCGCGGCGGGCCGCCCACACCGCCGCCACCAGCGTCACCGTCGCGGCCGCCAGCAGGGCGCGCCGCGGGACGGCGGTCCGGGCGTCGACCGTGCCGAGCATCCGGGGCAGGCGGCCCTCCCGGCCCATCGCGAAGACCAGCCGGCCGGCCGCGGCCTGGCCCGCCAGCGCGGCGAACGCGGCGCCGATCGCCTTGCTGGCCGCGATCAGCACGTGCAGCCAGTGCCCGACGCCCGCCTCGACGGTGTCGTAGAAGGCCGAGCCCTGGGCGGCCGGGTCGGCGGCCAGCTGAGCCGGCGTCATGGGCTCCAGCACCGCGGCGAGGTACGTCTGCACCGTGAACAGCAGGCCGGCCAGCGCCAGGCACCACAGCACGGCCCGCGCGACCGCCGCCGAGGCGCCGACCGCCTCCTCGACGAAGGAGGCGATCGCGTCGAAGCCCAGGTAGGACAGGACCGCGACCGACACCGCCGACAGCACCGCCGTCAACGAGCTGTGTCCGTTTCCTTGGGCGCCGACCCCCTCGAACGGGGACCACCAGTCGCGGGCGGCGCCGTGCCGGGCCAGCTCCACGGTGGCGGCGACCACGAAGACCGCCAGCACCGCGATCTCCATCGCCAGCACCGCGAAGCCGACCGCCGCGGCCGTCCGCACCCCGACCAGGTTCAGCGCGGTGGTCACCAGCACCGCCAGCACCGTCCACACCCAGCGCGACACGCCCGGCACCAGCGAGTTGAGCGCGATGCCGGAGAACAGGTACGCCACCGCCGGGATCAGCAGGTAGTCGAGCATCGCCATCCAGCCCGCGACGAAGCCCGGCCCCTCGCCCAGCCCGGCCCGTGCGTAGGCGAAGACCGAACCGGTCTGCGGGACGGCGCGCACCATCAGCGCGTACGAGTAGGCGGTGAAGCCCATTGCCACGGTCGCCACCAGGTACACCGCGGCGACCGCGCCGTGGCTCTTGGCGTCCAGCACGCCGAAGACGCCCACCGGGGCCATCGGGGCGATGAACAGCAGGCCGTAGACCATCAGGTCGCGCACCCCGAGGGTGCGGCGCAGGGTGCTCGTCTCCGGGGGTGCGCTCACCCTCGCCATTCCACCACCGGGACGCGTTCGGCCCCGGGTGGCGACGCGCGTGGGAGCCCGCCGGACTCGCCCGTACGATGGAGCCATGTCCACCAGCACTCAGCGCCGCGTCCTGCTCGCCGCCCCCCGGGGCTACTGCGCGGGCGTCGACCGCGCCGTGATCGCCGTGGAGAAGGCCCTGGAGCAGTACGGGGCGCCGATCTACGTCCGCAAGCAGATCGTCCACAACAAGTACGTCGTGCAGACCCTGGAGAAGCAGGGCGCGATCTTCGTCGACGAGACGGAGGAGGTGCCCGAGGGCTCGATCGTGGTCTTCTCCGCGCACGGCGTGGCCCCCTCGGTCCACGACGAGGCCGAGGCCGGCAAGCTCGCCACCATCGACGCCACCTGCCCGCTGGTCACCAAGGTGCACAAGGAGGCCGTGCGCTTCGCCGACGAGGACTACGACATCCTGCTCGTCGGCCACGAGGGCCACGAGGAGGTCATCGGCACCATGGGCGAGGCCCCGGACCGGATCCACCTGGTGGACGGTGCCGAGGACGTCGCCAACGTGCAGGTCCGCGACGAGTCCAAGGTCGTCTGGCTCTCGCAGACCACCCTGTCGGTCGACGAGACCATGGAGACCGTCGGCGAGCTGAAGAAGCGCTTCCCGCTGCTGGTCTCGCCGCCCAGCGACGACATCTGCTACGCCACCCAGAACCGCCAGGTCGCGATCAAGAAGCTGGCCCCCGAGGCGGACCTGCTGATCGTGGTCGGCTCCAAGAACTCCTCCAACTCGGTCCGCCTGGTCGAGGTCGGCCTGGAGTACGGCGCCAAGGCGGCCCACCTGGTCGACTTCGCCGACGAGATCGACGAGGCCTGGCTGGACGGCGTCGAGACGGTCGGCCTGACCAGCGGCGCCTCGGTGCCGGAGATCCTGGTCGAGGGCGTCCTCGCGTACCTCGCCGAGCGCGGCTTCGGCGACGTGCAGATCGTCAAGACCGCCGAGGAGCACCTCACCTTCTCGCTGCCCAAGGAACTCCGCCGCGACCTGCGCGCAGAGGCCGCCGGCAAGGTCTGACCCGACGACGCCCGCGCGGTTCGACGCCGCCCACACGCGCTTCGACCCGAGGTCGGCGACGACGCCCGGATCCCCTCCCGAGGGGGTCCGGGCGTCGCCCGTGCGGACGGCGGGCCTGCGATAACGGCTGCGGCCGTCGGCCCGCGCCCGTACGTTGGTGCGGAGGCCGGCGGGCAGCGGACGCCCCCGGCGCCACGGAGGCGACGAGCCCCCGGCTCAACGGAGGCGGCAACAGCGATGACGACGGTCTTCGGCGTGGACATCGGCGGTTCGGGCATCAAGGGCGCCCCGGTCGACCTGGCCAAGGGCGAGCTCACCCACGAGCGGCACAAGGTGCTCACCCCGCACCCGTCCGAGCCCGACGCGGTGATCGAGGCGGTCTGCGAGGTGGTCCGGCACTTCGACCACCAGGGGCCGGTCGGACTCACCTTCCCCGGCGTGGTCGTCGCCGGGCAGACCATGACCGCCGCCAACGTCGACAAGGGCTGGATCGGCCTGGACGCCGCCGCCCGGTTCAGCGAGGCGCTCGGCCTGCCCGCCACGGTGGTCAACGACGCCGACGCGGCCGGCATCGCCGAGGTCACCTTCGGCGCGGGCCGCGACCAGCGGGGCGTCGTCCTGCTGCTCACCTTCGGCACCGGCATCGGCAGCGCCCTGTTCTCCGACGGCGTGCTCGTCCCCAACACCGAACTCGGCCACCTCGAACTGCGCGGCAAGGACGCCGAACGGCGCGCCTCCTCCGCGGCCAAGGAACGCCACGACCTCAGCTGGCCCGAGTGGGCCGGCCGGGTCGACGAGTACCTCGACCTGGTCGAGATGCTGTTCTCCCCGCAGCTGGTGATCGTCGGCGGCGGGGTCAGCCGCAAGCACGAGAAGTTCCTGCCGCTGCTGAAGGACCGCCGGGCCCGGATCGTCCCCGCCGAACTGCGCAACGACGCGGGCATCGTGGGCGCGGCGATGGCCGCGGGCGCCAGGGCCCTGCCGTCCGGCGAGCCGGTGGTGGCGGGCCGCTAGCGGCCGCGCGGCCTGCGGGACGGGCGTCGGCTCGGGCTCGCCGGACGGGCGTCGGCTCCCGCGTACCGGACCGGTGTCAGCTCGGGCTCAGCGGATCCGGCGGTGGTGGCGCTGCGCCAGGTAACGGGCCGTCACGATCGCGGCGGCCAGGCCGGTGCCGGTGAACAGCCAGCCCGCCCGTAGCGCCAGGCCGCCGGCCAGGGACACCAGCTGGCCGGTGACGCCGTGCGCGGTGACCGGCTGGAACAGCACCAGCGCCGCCGCGAAGGCGATCGGGCCGCAGATCGGCGCGGCCGGCAGGTCCGAGTACCGCACCCGCACGGCCAGCTGGAAGCACACCACCAGATAGCCGAGCCCGAACAGCACTCCGAGCCCGCCGAACAGCAGTCGGTCCAGGCCGGCCACCGCGAGCGTCCCCGCCGTGGCGACGACCCCCGTCCCGACCGCGGTCAGCCGGGCCGGCCGCCCGGTGCCCGGCTTCCGGCGGGCCAGCGGCAGCCGCAGGCGCACCTGCGGCAGGGTGCGGGGGCCCCGTCGCGGACCGGCCGACCGCAGCCGGGACTCGGGGGGCTTCGGCTGTCCCGGTACGGCGGCCTCGACGGCGCCGCGTCCCGGCGGTCGCCTTCTCGGCCCTGGCGGCTGGGTACGGATGCTCTGCTCCACCCGACCAACGTACGGTCCGATCATCGACACCCTGTGTAATGGCCGCCGAGGAATTGTCCGTGTCCGCCCGGGCCGCGCCCCGGGTGGTGCGCGTGCGCTCGACGACCGCTTCCGGAGGGCCACCGCGCGCCCCGTAGACTGGGGGATCGGCCCGCACGCGGCGCCGCTCGACGGAGACCAGCCGGGCTCCACGCCCTCCAAGCCACGGGACAAAAGCCTTCATGTCGCTCACGATCGGAATCGTCGGCCTGCCGAACGTCGGCAAGTCGACCCTGTTCAACGCCCTGACCAAGAACGACGTGCTGGCGGCCAACTACCCGTTCGCCACCATCGAGCCGAACGTCGGCGTGGTCGGCGTGCCGGACGACCGGCTGGCCAAGCTTGCCGAGATCTTCGGCTCGCAGCGCATCCTGCCCGCCACGGTCGACTTCGTCGACATCGCCGGCATCGTCCGCGGCGCCAGCGAGGGCGAGGGCCTGGGCAACAAGTTCCTCGCGAACATCCGTGAGGCCAACGCGATCTGCCAGGTCGTCCGGGCCTTCACCGACCCCGACGTGGTGCACGTCGACGGCAAGGTCTCGCCCAAGGACGACATCGAGACCATCCACACCGAGCTGATCCTGGCCGACCTGCAGACCATCGAGAAGGCGCTGCCCCGGCTCCAGAAGGAAGCCCGGCTCAAGAAGGACACCGCGCCGGTGCTGGCCGCCGCCGAGGCCGCCCAGGCGGTCCTCGAGACCGGCAAGACCCTCTTCGAGGCCGGCTTCGACACCACCCTGGTCCGCGACCTGCACCTGATGACCGCGAAGCCGTTCCTCTACGTCTTCAACGTCGACGAGGACGAGCTCTCCGACGAGGACTTCAAGGACGCCCAGCGCGCCCTGGTCGCCCCCGCCGAGGCGATCTTCCTGAACGCCAAGATCGAGTCCGAGCTGATCGAACTCGACGACGCCGAGGCCCTCGAACTCCTCCAGTCGATGGGCCAGGACGAGCCCGGCCTCGCCACCCTCGCCCGCGTCGGCTTCAACACCCTCGGCCTGCAGACCTACCTCACCGCAGGCCCCAAGGAAACCCGCGCCTGGACCATCAAGAAGGGCGCCACCGCCCCCGAAGCCGCCGGAGTCATCCACACCGACTTCCAGAAGGGCTTCATCAAGGCCGAGGTCACCTCCTTCCACGACCTCGTCGAAGCCGGCTCCCTCACCGAGGCCCGCGCCAAGGGCAAGGCCCGCATCGAGGGCAAGGACTACGTCATGCAGGACGGCGACGTGGTGGAGTTCCGCTTCAACGTGTAGGACTGCGCGCGCACTGCACATCAGGCGTCGAGTCGAACGTGCACGTCAGAGGGGCCGGACTCGGCTGAGTCCGGCCCCTCTGACGTGATGGTGTCTGACATTTCTGACGTCGAGTCAGCGGCATTCAGGTCTCGTAGACGGTGGACCGGTGTCCCACGTGAACGACCCAGACCACCAGTTCCCCGTTGTCGATCGTGTAGACGACGCGGTAGTCGCCGACGCGCAGACGGCGGCGGTCGGGCTGGGACACGAGTGCGGTGGTGTTGAAGCCGAGTGGATCGCTTTCCAACTCGGTCAGTTTGGCCAGGATGCGCAGCGCCATGTCGCGAGGGACCTTCCTGAGCTCGGCCTGCGCCTCGGGGCGGAAGATGGTTCGGTACTCACTCACGGCGCGCCAGCGTCTCCCTCATGACGTCCTCGATCGGGATGCCGGGTGCCGGGTTGGCCATGCGGTCGTCGATGATCCGGTTGATCTCGCGCTCTTCCCACTCCTGGTACTTGCGCAGCACCTCGATGGAGACGACGGCGGCGACCTCCTTACCGCGGCGCGTAATCACCGTGGGTACGTCGTCGCGGTCGGCGCGCTCCACGACCTCCGCCAAGTGTGCACGCACGTCGCGGATGGACTCTATGGGCAGTGGCTGCGTCATGCGCTCAAGCGTACCGAGTGTCCCATGTGTACACAACGGGAGCTGAAGTGGTGGGCGGCCCGCCTTGCCGCGGTCGCGGGTGCCGGACCGGAGTCACCGGCCGAGGAGCTGGTCCAGGTCGAGGGTGATGTCGAACGGCACCGGGCGCTGCAGCCTCCCGCGGAAGATGCCGGTGGGGGCGTAGCTGCGGGTGGGGGCGTCGAGTTCGTAGACGTGGACGACGGGGGAGTTCGACTCGTCCTCGATGATCCAGTAGTGCGGGATTCCCGCCTCGGCGTACTTGCGGAGCTTCACGGTGCGGTCGCGGTGGGCGGACTCGGGGGAGACCACCTCGACGACGAGGGATACCTGTCGGGGGTCGTACCAGGTGCTATCAGGCTCGAAGGGCGTGGTGGTCACCAGGAGATCGGGCTCCGGGCGGTTCCGGGAATCGAGGCGGACGGTCATCTCGCGGGCGACCTCGATACCGGCGGGCGCCTGCCGGGCCAGGGCGAAGGTGAGCGTGGTGACGAGGTGGCTGTGCCGGGACTGCTGCGGCCGGCGGAAGACCAAGGCGCCGTCGATCAGTTCGGTGTGGGGCGGAGCCTCTGGGAGGTGGTCGAGGTCGTCGGCGTACCAGCCCTCGGGGCGTGGCGGGTGCATCCAGGCGGGGAGCGCGGTCACCGGGGCACAGTAGCGCGCGAGGGCGGCGTAGACAGTGTCTACAGGGGGTGGTAGACAGTGTCTATGGATGAGCAGGGGTCGTTGCGGGAGCGGTTGGTCGACGCCGGGGTGGAGCTGGTGCTGGCTGAGGGGTCGGGGGCGGTGGGGTTGCGGGAGATCGCTCGGCGGGCGGGGGTGTCGCACGGCGCCCCGCGGAGGTACTTCGCCACGCATCAGGCGTTGTTGTCGGCGGTGGCGCGGCGGGGGTTCGAGGAGTTGGCGGGGCGGTTCGAGGCTGCGGTGGCGGGGGCGGCGGGGCCGCGGGAGAAGGTGGCGGCGTTCGCCCGGGTGTACGTCGCGTTCGCGGGGGAGCGCCGCGGGATGTTCGAGTTGATGTTCCGTCACGACCTGCTGAACGGGGACGGGGTGGCCGAGGGGCAGCCGAGGTTGCGGGAGGCGACGCGGCCGCTGTTCGGCGAGATGGCGCGGCTGGTGGGGGAGTGCCTGGGGGAGCCGGCGCGGGCCGGAGTGGTGACGGCCGCGCTGTGGACCAACCTGCACGGGTTGGCGCAGTTGTGGGGGTGGGGGAGCGTGCAGCTGATGCTGGGGGAGCAGGCGCGGGTGGACGCGTTGCTGGACGCCGTGCTGGACGCGCACCTCGGGCCGGTCGCGGCGTGAGCGCCCGGCTGGCGCTGCCGGTGAGCGCGGCGGCGGCCATGCTGGTGGCGTTGGACGGCACCGTGCTGCTGCTCGCCCAGCCCCGGATGAAGAGCGAACTGACGGCCGGCACGGCCGAGTTGCAGTGGACGAGCACCGCCTACCTGGTGGCGGTCGCCGCACTGCTGGTGCTGGCGGGCCGGCTCGGCGACCGGTATGGGCACCGGCGCACCCTGGTCGCGGGGGTGCTGGGCTTCGGCGCGGCCTCGGCGGGCATCGCGGTGGCCCCCTCGATCGGGTGGGTGATCGCGCTCCGGGCCGGGCAGGGCGCGTTCGGGGCGCTGCTGCAGCCGGGGACGCTGGCGTTGCTGCGGCTGTGCTGCCCGCCCGAGCGCCTGGGGCGGGCGATCGCGGTGCGCACGGGGGCGATCGCCGTGGCGGCCGGGCTGGGCCCGCTGCTCGGCGGGGTGCTGGTGGCGGACTTCGGCTGGCGGGCGGTGTTCTGGATCAACGTGCCGCTCGCCGTGCTGATCGCCGGACTCGCCGCCGCGCTCCGGATGCCCCGGCCGTCCGGGCAGCAGGACGAGCAGCGGCTGGACCTGGCCGGCGCGGCGCTGCTGGCCGCCACCCTCGCCATCCTGGTGCACGCCCTCGCGCAGGTCCCGGAACGCGGCTGGCGGACGGCCGCGACGGTGGGCGAACTCGCCCTCGCGGCCGGACTGGCGGCCCTGCTGATCGGGCACGAGCGGCGCGCCGCGCACTCCGTGGTGCCCGCGGCGGTGGCGCGGTCGCGGCCGGTCAGCGCCGCGCTGGCGCTGCTGCTGACGGCGTCCGCCGGACTGTTCGGCACCCTGTTCAGCACCACCTTCCGTCTGCAGGACGCGCTGGGCATCGGCCCGGTCGGCGCCGCGCTGCGGATGCTGCCGCTCACCGCGCTGATGGTGCTCGGCGCACCCGTCGCCGAACGGGCGCTGCGCCGCCACGGCCCGCGCCGCACCGCGCTGGCGGGGACGCTGCTGCTGGTCGCCGGGATCGCCGGCCTGGCCGGACCGGCGCAGGGGGGTGGTGCGACGGCGGCGACCGGCCTCGCCTCGGCGCTGCTGGGAGCCGGGTTCGCGGCGGTCATGGTGACGGCGACGGGCAGCGTGGTCGGTGACGCGCCGCCCGGATACGCGGGCGCGGTGGGCGGGTTGAAGCAGACCGCGATGAACGTCGGCCCGACGCTCGGCATCGCCACCGCGGCGGGCGCCGGCCCGCACGGCACGCTCCCCGCCCTGGCGGTGCTCGCCGCGCTCGGGCTGGCCCCCGCGGCGCTGCTGCCCGCGGGGACGGAGCGGGGAACCGGACCCGCGGCACGGGCACCGGTAGCGCCCTGAGCTGCGAACGCCGTGCCAGGCTGAAGCGGGTACGGAGCGGAGGAGGAGTGCGGGTGGCGGCCGGGGTGCTGAGTTCGGTGGTGCTGGACTGCCCGGATCCGGAGCGGTTGGCCGGGTTCTACCGGGAGTTGACGGGCTGGGAGGTGACGTACCGCAGCGAGGCCTACGTGTTCCTCGGGGACGGTCCGGTGCGGATCGGCTTCCAGCGGGTGGGCGGTTACCAACCGCCGCCGTGGCCGGCGGACGGGGCCCGTGCCCGCCTGGACTTCACGGTGGCGGAGCTGGACCCGGCGGTCGAGGCCGCGCTCAGGGCCGGCGCCACGCGGCCGGAACACCGGGCGGGCGGCGAGCACGGGGTCACGCTGCTGGACCCGGACGGACACCCGTTCTGCCTCGCCCGCCCGCGCTAGTCCGCCGCGGGATGCTGCACGAGGAGACGAGAGGAGACGAGGAGAAGGTGGGAACCCGCCGATGATGGACGAGGTCGAGGTGTTCCACGAGGTGGACGGCGAGCGGCTGGCCTGCCTGGTGCTGGAGCCGGTCGGGGCTGTTCGGCCGGGGACGGCGCTGGTGATGCACGGGGCGGGTGCCGACCGGTCGCAGGGGCTGCCGCTGGCACGGGAGTTGGCCGGAGTGGGGTACGGCGCGGTGGCGTTCGACTTCTCCGGGCACGGCGGCAGCAGTGGCGGGGCCGAGCGGTTCTCGTTGGCACGCGGGCTGCGCCAGGCGCTCGGCGTGCTGGAGCGCTTCGCTCCGGACGGCCCGGTGCTGCCGGTGGGGTTCTCGATGAGCGCGCAGACCGTCGCCGACCTGCTGCCCGTCCTCGGCGGCCGGGTGCGGGCGGTCGGCCTCGGCGCCCCGGCGGTCTTCCCGCGCGAGGCCTGGGGCCTGCCGTTCGGCGACCCCGGGTTCGGCCGCGCGCTGCGGGATGCCGAGGGCTGGCGCGACAGCACGCTGTTCGGGTCGCTGGCCGACTACGCGGGATCGGCGGTGCTGTTCGTGCCCGGGCGGGACGAGGTCGTCCCGCCCGGGATGACGGAGGCCGTCGACGCGGCACTGCGCACCCGCGCGACCGTCACCCGGCTGACCCTGCCGGGCGCCGACCACGTCCTCGGCCCGTGGCTGGCGGAGCACCCGCGGGAGCGGGCGGCGCTGGCTGACGCACTGCTGTGCGCCACGGACTGAACCGGGAACCGAGCGTCCCGCCGACCGCCCGGCCGCCCGACCGCCCGCCCGGCCGCCCGCCTGACCGAACGTCCCGTCAGTCGCACGTTCCGTCAGTCAGACGTCCCGTCAGCCACCCGCTCGTCAGCCGAGCGTGACGATCAGTCCGCCGTCCTCCGTGGGGCTGACGGTGACGCCGGCGAGGTCGGGGACGTGGTGGTCGGGGTGGTGGGCGGCGGCCCGGGGGCCGATGCCGAGGACGGGCATGCCGGCGGCGCGGGCGGCGGCGATGCCGGCCTCGGAGTCCTCCAGGACCAGGCACTCGGCGGGGACGACGCCGAGTTCGGCGGCGGCCTTGAGGAAGCCCTCGGGGTCGGGCTTGCTGGCGCCGACCTGCTCCGCGGTGACCAGCAGCGGCGGGAGGGGGACGCCGGCGGCGGCCATCCGGACCCGGGCCAGGGCGTCGTCGGCGGAGGTGACCAGGGCGTGGGGGAGGCCGGCCAGCGACTCCACGAGGCGTCGGGCACCGGGGACTTCGACGACGCCGTCGGTGTCGGCGGTCTCCTCGTCGAGCATCAGCCGGTTCTCGGCGAGGTTCTGCTCGACCGGGCGGTCGGGGAGCAGGACGGCCATGGTCAGGTGGCCCTGGCGGCCGTGGACGACCTGCATCACCTCGTCGCCGTCCAGGCCGACCCGGTCGGCCCAGCGCCGCCAGCAGCGCTCGACCACCGCATCGGAGTTGACCAGCGTGCCGTCCATGTCGAGCAGGACGGCCCGGACCGGCAGGGTGACGACGGGCATCGGGACTCCTCGGGAGACGCCTCGGGAAGAGGTTCCGCACCCGGGCGGGGGCGGCGTTTGTTCCTCAATCATACAAACGTCGCCGTGAGGGAGGCCTCAGCCCACCAGATGGGCGTTGACCGCCCGCGCCGCCTCGGCCAGCTCGGGCAGCTCGACCACCTCGATGCCCGCGGCGGTGAGCAGCTCGGTGCCCTGGCAGGCGGCGACGAACAGCGAGGGCTCGCGCCAGGCCATCACCACCCGGGCGACGCCCGCCGCGACCAGGAGTTCGGCGCACGGGTGCGGACGGGAGGCGCGCTGGCCGCACGGCTCGAGGGTGCTGTACACGGTCGCGGTGCGCAGGCGCGGGTCGTCGGCGGCGAGCTTGCCGAGGGCGGCCTCCTCGGCGTGGTTGACCGCGTCGACCTCGCGGCTGAAGCCCTCGCTGAGCACTTCGCCGTCCGCGCCGACGATCACCGCGCCGACCGAGAACGCGGTCTCGGAGGGCGGGCAGCGCTTGGAGAGTTCGATGGCGCGGACGAGCCAGTCGCGGTCAGTGGTCATCGGGGGACTCCTTCGGGGCGTACCGCAGCAGGACGACGTCCCCCACGGTACGGGCCTCCAGCAGGCGCATCCGGCGGGTGGGGCCGCCGGGGTAGGCGGCCGGGCCGAGGAAGCGCGGGGCGTCGGGCTGGCCGACCAGCAACGGGGCGACGGCGAGCTGGAGTTCGTCGGCCAGGCCCTCGGCGAGGAACTGGGTGTGGACGCTGCCGCCGCCCTCCACCATCAGCCGGCGCACCCCGCGCGCACCGAGGTCGTCGAGCACCGCGCCCAGCGGGACCGCCGTGCCGAGGCCGACCACCTCGGTGTCGGGGGCCCCGGCGAGCGCGGCGCGCAGCGCGGGGGCGGCGGCGTCGGTGGTGTAGGCGAGCTTGGCGCCGCCGGTGTGCCAGAACCGCAGCTCGGGGGCGAGGCCACCGCGGGCCGACAGGGTGACCTTCAGCGGGTACTCGGGCAGGCCCGCGGCGAGCCGATCGGCGCGCCGGCCGGGGGAGTTGACCAGCAGTCGGGGGTTGTCCGCGCGCAGGGTGCCGCTGCCGACCAGGATGGCGTCGCTGGCGGCGCGCAGGGCGTCGACCCGGTCGAAGTCCTCCGGGTTGGAGAGCAGCAGCCGGTCGGGGGAGGCGTCGTCGAGGTGGCCGTCGATCGAGACGGCCGCGCTCAGCAGGACGTGGGGGCGGGGCACGGGGCGCACTCCAGGGTCGGTGGACGGGCGGGGTCCACCGTACGACGGGTCGTGCGGCGGGTGGATCACGCCGGGGAGTGGTGGACGGATCAGGCGGGGCGCGGTGGACGCCTCACGCGGGCGGTGGCGGGTGGATCACGCGGGGCGCGGCGGCAGCGGCAGCGGGAGGCCGGGCAGGCCGTCGATGCTGGTGGCGATGTAGTCCTTGCCCTCGCAGTAGGCGCCGAACTCCTCGTCGGTCTTGCGGTCGAAGTACTGCTCGTGCAGCTCGCGGTCGGAGCGGTAGTCCATGAACGGCACGGCGAACCCGCAGGAGTCGCTGACCCGTTCCGCCCGGACCAGGATGATCGCGCGCAGCGCCGAGCCGTCGGCGGCGTCGTCGAAGTGGCCGAGCAGCCCGGCGAACCGCTCGTCGTCGCGGAAGACCGGCTCGCCGCGGCCGTGCACCCGCACCACGGTCGGCGGGCCGTCGAAGGCGCACCACATCAGGGTGATCCGCCCGTTCTCCCGGAGGTGGGCGATGGTCTCGGCGTGCGAGCCGCCGAAGTCCAGGTAGGCGACGGTGAGTTCGTCGATCACCGCGAGGGTGCCGGAGCGGCCCTTGGGGGAGAGGTTGACGTGGCCGTCGCCGGCGAGCGGGGCGCTGGCGACGAAGTAGACGGGCTGCTGCTCGATGAACGCGCGGAGTCGGCCGTCGATGCGTTCGTAAGTCTTTCCCATGGCGTCGATTCTGCTCCCGGACCGGTGCGGCGGGCGAGCTGATAACGACTCAGTCTTGTGATGTGAGACGAGATTGTCCGAGGAGTGGACCTCCGTCCTATCCTGGTGGAGCCGCCCCCGACGAGGAGGGAATCTCAATGATCGTGTCAAGCCGTCTGCGTGACCGACGGGGCGGAGGTGAACAGCCTCTTGTCACGCAGCATCGCCCACAGCACATCGACAC